>NZ_JBEZHO010000017.1:23672-167062 GCF_040650615.1 Streptomyces sp. NPDC048643 | reverse complement strand
TCACGCCACCCGCAACCGGGAACGCACCAACGTCAGCGGCAGTCAGCGTTACAGCAGCGTCAGACTTGCCATTCACGGACTGCACAATGCCCGGTGCGCCGTCGATTCCGTCTCGTCCGTCGGCACCCTGGGGACCGGGAACAGGAACATAGTTCGGCGTGGTCGGGTCAGCCGGCGCAACGTCAGCAAGGTCAACCGTGTCGCCCGGAGTGTCTGCCGGAAGAAGCAACGCGTACGTTCGCGCCCCAACAACGCCGGTCAGATTCTCCTTCACCACGTATGCCCAACCCGACGGGTTCATATCCGGCGCGTCAGTGGCAGGCAGGCGTACGCCAATGTTGCCGTCCGCGTCGATAATCTGCCCCGACTCGTCCAGCGACGCGACGACCGGACCGGCAATGAACAGGTTGGATTCCGGGAACGTGAGAAGCCCCGGACCCGTGAACGTGACCGTTCCCTTCAGCGCGCGCCCGTCGGGACCCACGTACGTACCGGTTACCCGAACGGTGGGAATCTCATTGGGAATGCTCACCCGCTGCCCCCTATCAGACTGTCAATGTGCGTGCGAAGCTCACGGTTCTCAATGCGCAACTCAGCGACTTCGCCCCGAAGCTTCTCGTTCTCAATGCGCAATGCGCGCACTTCGTCGACAAGGGTTTTCACCTGGGCTTCAAGCGCGTCAGCCCGTGCCGTCTGAGACTCAGCAGCGTCACGCCACCCGTCGCGCGTTCCCGTCTTCACCTGCCGATAGACCAGCAACAGGAAGACCACAGCGCCGCCGGCTATCTCAGCGCCGCCCACAACGTCAGTCAGCCCCATGTCAGCTCACCGCCGTCGGAGTAAGCCCACCATCAATGCGCGGGTTTCCGTCCGTGGACTCTTCCGCGTACGTGCCGTCCGGGATACCGGTAATCAACAGGGGGTCGCCCACACCGACCGTCAGCGACTCGCCCCCGAAGTCAACGCGATTGTTCACGCGGTACTCAACGGCAAAGCCCTTGTACACGTTCGGGTCATCAAAGCCGACCGGCTGAGGGTGCCGCCACGTGAAAGTAATGTTGCGCGTGAAGCCGCCGGGGCTTGTGTCGTCAGCCTTCGTGATCGTGATCTCACGCGTCTTGCCGCCCGTGACCATGTCGCGAATCCACAAGGTCACCGACACATCAAGCGCCGCTGACGTGCCCCACGGGATGTGAAACGGGATGGAGCACAGAAGTACCGGCTGATTCAGCCCCGTGGAATTGATGATGCCCAGGGAGTGAATGAAGTCCGCGCCTTCCGTCCCTTCAAGGGAAGGCGACTGAGTTGAGCCGAACGGCAACCGCTCATTTACGCTGCCCAGCTTCGGCTTCCGCTCAAGCGCCGTCAGTCGCCTCTTCATTTCGTTCAGCTCCGCCACAAGGGAAGGCGGCAACGCGTTAGCTTGAATCGCCACTAACGAACACTTCCTTACTCGCAAGAGACAGCGCCGCCGTCTCCGTTCCGTTGACGTCCACTTCAATTCGCCGCTCAGCAATCACGAACTCTTCAAGCAAGCGCACGTAGCCGGAATCGACATTGACCGTCCCGAACGCCCCAGGGATGAAGTTGTTCGGGCTGTACACGCCCGGGTAAAGGTCGAGTGTCGGGATAGCGATTACCTGCCGGCCAACGGCACTCAGGGCAGCGGCCTTCGGGATAAGGTCCGCTGTCGACTTCAAGTCGGCGTACGTGGCAACCTGGGTAAGCGTCGGAGTGTCAAGGTTGTTGGACCATGCCGCATACGGCTTCACGCCCGTGCCCAGGTCCGCGCCGAACGCATAGCTTCGTGTCGCTTGCTTGCTACCGTCGTACGCAACCTGGGTCACGTCAGCGTCAAGCCCATGGGTCAGCGTCGGGAACGTGTTCGACGCGCGGTCTTCCTTCACGATCCGGTGAGCAATACGCGTGTGCTTCGCGTCCGGCCAAAACGTTTCGTACCGGAAGTCAAAGCCGCCGTCTTCGTCGGCAAGTTCATTGATTGCGTCGGCAATGTTCTTGAACTCCGAGAAGCCCCATTCACGCGAACGGAAACGCCCGATCGGCCTCAGCCCCGACGTGTCCGTATTGATGCCGCCGTTGTCGTTGGCGTAGTCAATCCATTCGCGCAGCAACAGGGTTTGTTCCGCACGCCTCTTGTATCCGCCGGCCATGGCAAGGAATCGCGCGGCATAGTAGCTGTGCCACCCGGACGCGTTCAGCGTGAGCGTTCCCGCAGCAAGGTCAGCGGAAGCCGTCCAAATGATTCCGCCCCATGCGGGTTCGTCGTCGCGCGTCACCACAAGAGCGGAGCGCCCAGGGCTCAATGTCTCCGGGTCCGCAGCGTCAAGCGGCACACCAACCGAAGCGGTACCCGCAGCGTTCAGCGTCTCGCCGTAGCTAATGCCCGTGACGGGCAACGTCGCAATGACGCTGCCCGTCTTGGCTTCCACTTGCAAAACTTCGTAATCAGGCATGGCTATACCCCCTGCCTATACGAAGGGAGTCGGTAACTACGGTCACGCCGTATTCCACGGAGACTTGGAGTACTGGACGTTCACATAAAGAACCGTGAGCGTGCCGACCGACCCCAGCTCAAGAGCGCCCGTGTTCGTGATCGCGAGTCGGGCAGACGCACCCGTTGTCGTCGACCATGACTGACTGATAGACGCGTACGTGTGTACCGACGGGCGCGACATGCTTGCGGGAATCGCCCCCACGTTGACAAGCGCCCCAATGTTCTTCCCAGGCGTGAAGTCCACGCGTCCCGACAGTTCCCATGCGGTAGACGACTCACGCGCGTACAGCGTGCCGGACACAGCCACACTCGTCCCGTCCGACGCCTGAATATTGGACAGCGTGCACAGCCTCCACGGGCCCGGATCAGTCGTGAACCAATCGCCTGCCGACCGACGAACCCAGCGCTGATTAGTGCCGTAGTCGTACAGCGTGAAGCCGACAGGGAAAGCGGCCGGCGAAGGCAGCACCCCAGCCCAGTTGATAGCAAGGTGACCGTTCGCCAACGCTGCCTGATCCGTGTACGGGCCAGTAGCACGCGCCGCCGTAACCGTGAACGTGGTCGTGGCCTTCGGCACATCCACAATCGCGATAACAGCGGCACTCTCCGGGCGCTCCGGAGCCTGAGGGGAAGCGGCCGGCGTACCCTGTACGACTTCAATAACCGCACCGTTAGCACCATCAGCGGCGGCAGTCGCCACACGAACAACGATCAAATCCCTACGCGGGTTGTCGTTGGAAGCCGTCGGTATCGCCACAGTTACGCCGTCGCTGTACACCCAGGTTGCGGCGTTCGTTGCCGACCCCAGCAGAACGCTGCCCGCGCCGATAGCAACTGTTCTCGCCGTCTGATTCGAGCTAGCCAGGAACCCGGACGTTGACGCGAAGACGTGTTTGAAACCGCCGCGCGGCAACATCAAGTTATGCCAATTGCCCAGGTCGGACGCGCCGTACCCGACACCATCCTGAAACCAACCGAAGGAACCCATCAAACCCACCTATCCGACCACGTAAGCGAAGCCGTTGCCGTCGTGTATTCGTCTCTACTGCGGAGCTTCAAACGGTGCTCCCCGGGCCCGTACTCCGGCCACGTCGAACCCAGCGTGATGAAGCCGCTAACGTCGTCACCCAGGTCGTTCGTCGCCGTCATGGCAGCGGAATCAACCCTCACCGTGCCGTCATAGTTGATGCCGAAGAACTGACCCGTGACGTCATCCATGAGCACGGGAGAAGCGCCGTTCGTGATCGTGACCACTGGACGCGCCGGAACGCTGCCGTACTGGGTGAACCGTGCGACCGGATCAGCCGGCGCCGGACCCTGCCCTTCAACGTCCCACGGGACAACAACGGGAATGACAAGCCCAGTTGGTACCTTGTCCCGCTTGAAGCTCTTCACGGTCGCTTCCCTGGGCGCGTCTCCGATGATGTACGGCGCCGTTGAGAAAAGCTCAACCACCATGTTGCAAGTCAGGTACGCGAAGTTCAGATCAAGAGGCGCGCTCCGCCGTCGCACACGTGCCATGACGTAAGCTGTCTGGTCCGCCGCTGCGCCCGGAAAACGGAACCGGAAAGGCAACTCATCAAGACCGGTCGTAAAAGCCGCCTGAAGAGCGTTCAGGGCTTCCGTGAACTCTTCGCGGGTGCTGCCGTACACCTCAAGCGTCACGGTCACCGTGCGCCCGTTCATGTAGTCGCGCCCAGGCCACAGCCCGTTGCGCTGGACAAGGGTTAGGTCCGACGTCCGCACGTCCGGCAGCGACAGCAATCCGTCGACACCAACGATCGATATCGCGGAGTCGGGTTCGCCCACGACCAACCCGTTGAACTCACAAGTCCAGTCGCTCAGTTGCGCCACTGGGTAACCTCCTTCATCCATGGGAAAGCCCCCCAGCGGTGAAGCTGAGGGGCTGACCTACTCACCGTGAGTGGGTTACGCCGGACCCGTACGGAGCGCCCAGGCCACTTCGCGACCGATTGCCCATGGGTCGGCGTTCGTCTGTACGTTGACCGTGACTCCGCCGCTGCCGATACCCGCGTGATTCGGGATCACGTTGGAACCGTTCGGCAGGTTGACCCACTCAGGGCCACGCTCACCGACACGAGTCAGACCACTCGCCGGCCCACCCATGGCGCGGATCTTCGGAATCGGGTTCGCCGGAAGGTCGATACTCAGCGCGCCCCAACCCAGCTTGTTCGGAATCGCCCAGTTGAGAAGATCAATCACGCCGTTGATAGCGCCCTTCGCTGCGCCCTTCACCGTGTTGGCAAGCGACGAAGCGAAGTTGCCCAGCTTCGAAAGACCGGTCTTGATGCCGTCGATAACGAAGCCGCCGATTGACTTGCCCGCATTAAGCAGATTCCGACCAGCCTGAGCAATGCGCCCAGGCAAACCCGTAACGAAGTTGACCACAGCGTCAAGGGCTTTCTTCGCTGTGTCCTTCACCCAATTGAACGCCGTCTTCGTGGCGGCAACGATCTTGTCCCAATGCTTGATGATGAGCCCCGGACCCGTGAAGTTCAGGAATAGGTCCTTCAGCCAATTGAAGATCTTCTTGATCCAATCCCAAATCCACTGAAAGACAGCAAGCGTCTTTTCCTTGATCGTGTCCCAGTTGGCAATAACCAGGATCACAAGGCCAACGATCAAGGCAATGATGATCGGAATTGGGCCCATGGCAAGCAACCACGCTGCCGCCATACGTGCCGCCTGAATCATGGACTGAACGCCCATGAGAACCCACTGAGCGACGACGATTGCGCCGGACGCGATAGCCCTTGCCGCCATAGCCACCCAGCCGGCGACCGTGGACCACGACGAAGCAACCTGAGTCGCTGCCGAAGTGATCGAAGCCGTCGCCGTAGTGACCCACCCGGTAACCACAGCCGTCGCTGTGATGACTTGCTGAGTCGCCCATGCGATGAGCGCGGGCAACAGAAGCACCGTGATCAGCGCGGCAATCGTTCCGAATATCGTGCTGTGCTGACTGATGAACCCAGCCGTTGCCGTGAAGGCTGTACCGACCCAACTCAGCTTGTCGGCAAGCGCCTCCACAGCGGGAAGCACCGTGCCGCCCAGGAAGTCAACAACGCCTTGCTGAAGGCTCCGGGTGAACATCTTCACCTTGTTGGCAGCGTTGTCGCTCATGGTGTCGCCTGCCGCCTTCGCGGCTCCGTCGACCTTGCCCAGCGACTCAACCGCCTTGCTGGGGTCGAGTGCGAACAACGCATCTTGCATGTCTTCAGCCTGGGTGCCGAAGAGCTGTACAGCCAACGCCGAACGCTCCGCCGGGTCCTTCACCGCGCGCAACTTGTCTAGCGTCTGATCAAGCGCTTGCGCTGCCGCCGGTCCACCCTGGGCAATCGCCGCTGTCATTTCCTTACCGGAAAGGCCGATCTTCGCGTACGACTCGTTCACAGCGTCGCCACCCGCGCGGACGATAAGCCCGAATTCCTTCAGCGAATCCGCCACAAGGTCGCCGTCACGTGCGCCGGCCTTAAGCCCCTGGGAGATCAAACCCATTGCGGTCTTGCCGTCCAGCCCCAGCCCCTTGAACTGAACGCCGTATTCGTTGAACGTGTCCAACAGGTCTTCCGCCTTGTTGGCGCCTTCCTGGGTTCCCTTAACGAGAATGTCAAACGCTTCGTCAGCGTTCTTCGCAAGTCCCGTCTTGAGAATCTGCCCAACGGCGTTCGACGTCGGACCGACTTCGTCACCCAGGACAGTCGCAACGTTCATTGCTTTCTCGCTGATGTTCGCCATTTCATCAGCGGTAGCCCCGGCAGGAATGAGCCCCTGTTGCCAAAGGTTCTTGAGCGCTTCGTTCGCGTCGGCCACGGATTCGCCGTACCCGTCCGCGTACACGGCGCCTGCCGCTTCACCCAGCTTCTTAGCCTCAGCCGGCGAAGCCCCCAACTGTGCGGCCAACAGGTCTGAATCAGCTTCCTGATTCAGCGCCTCCATGAGCCCCGCACCAATGCCCACAGCGATAGCGCCACCTGCCACAAGGGCAAGCCCCTTCGCCTGTTCACCGAATGCGCTGATATCTTCCGAAGCCTGATCAAGCGTGTCGGCAAGTTGATCAGCATCACCCATGATCGTGATCTGAATCGGCTTAGCCACAACGCACCCCCTAAGTCATAACCGGCGTGCGTCGCTCACCGCCGCTTGCGCTGCCGCTACTGCCGCCCCTGCCACGTCCGGCGCGCTTCATGTCCTTGCGCTCCGACTCAATGTCTTCCGCCATTTGTTCAACCAACGCGTTGAAGTCGCGAAGCTCCATGCCGCGCACGTCCGACCACGTCAACCCGCGAAAGTGAGTGATCAGACGCGCGCACGCAATCACGCGTTGGTTGCGGTAGGGTCCGCCTTGCCCTTGCCCTTCAGGTTGATGCGAAGCCGCCCAGCATCCTCAATGGAGAACTCAGGGTTCTTGCGCTTCATGACGACGAAGGCCATTGCCTTAAGCATCGGGGCGCGGCGTGCACCCGGCTTGTTCAGCGCGTCCAGCGGCTGACCCGTGATTTCCTCAATGGCGTCAATCTCATCAATGGTGAGACTGTCAAGCTTCAGGTCAAGGACGTCCGGCATATCGGTAGCAACAGCCGGAACGGGCTTCTTCGCGGGCATATCAACTCTCCAAGTAATTGCGAACAACCGCCTCAATGCGGCGCTCATACGTGGCGGCAACCTGAGCGGACTTGCGCGCCATGGCACGGAATAGGAATCGGTTCGCGCGAATGTTTCGCTTGCCGTAACCGAAGTGAATAGCGGCGGCGTACGGAACCCGTGACGCGCTACCCGCTTTAATGACGGCACCCTTCACGGAAGCCGTAACCTTGATGGACTTGTCCAGCCTGCCCGGACGGTACTTCTTAGACGACTTCGCGTCTCGCTTACCGTCCGGGCTTTCACGCACAGCCTGAGGCAACAGAACTTCACCGGAAGCCTTGTTCGCTTCACGTACCGCCTTGTTCAGTTCCTTGTCCTTCAGCGTGCGCACGTTCCGCTGAAGTTCGCGGAGTCCATCAACACGAATCGTGTACGCACTCCGCTGAGCCATTAGCCAACAGCCGGCGTACCGGGCTCAACGTACGTGGCCTTGATCGCTGCCGTACCGTCACCCGGATCGAGAACGCGGAAGGGCAGGTTGTGAATCGTGACTTCGTCCGTCGCTGCCTCAGGAGACTCGCCCGTGAACTGAATCGCGGGACACTCGATCTTCAGGGACGAGTCAGGGGCAATGCCGCTGAACGTCACCTCAAGAGCGCAAATCTCGCCGGCAATGAACGCCTCATACAAGGTCAGCGAAGTCGCGCTGAACTCGCCTTCAAGCGTTCCTTCATACGTCGGGACAGCGTTGCGAACGGGCTTCTTCTTCAGCTCATTGCCGCGCAGAAAGCGCCGGTCAACCTTCATGCCCAGGTCGCCGGTCAGCTCAAGCGACGTAGCGTCGAACGCAACCGCAGTGCCGTTCCGCTTCAGGACAACCGCCGTGCGCGTCCAGTCGTACGGGTACGCCTCAGCGGGATACGTCGGCTCAACCCGCTCAGCAGGGTTCGACGTGTGCGACACATCCTGAAAGTCAAACGTGACTGTCAGCGTGACCGGAGACTCAACCTCAGCGGTCAGACCCCACTCAGTGGCGACACAACCAACGTGCTTGTACGCGACCTTGCTGCCGTCAGTTCCCGGGCGAACCATCTGAGCCGAGAAGGAAGGCGCGGCGGACACGTCCGAAGTCTCAAGAACGGTCGTCTTCACACCCCCCGTGTCAGTGACCGTTACCTTGTCGAACGCTGCCGAGAGAAGTGAGCCGGCGCCGGAATCGAGAAGATCAATTTCAAGCTCACCTTCCCCACCCATGTTGACAATGTTCCGTCGGTCAGCGCGCGCCGTTTGCATACCGGCACGGAACCCAACGGACTCAATGAACTCTCGTGTGGTCTTCCATGAGTCGGCGTGACCTTCGTAACCCTCAACCACGTTGGACGGAGTGCCGTACCCGGCTTCCTGCCCAATGCCAATGCTTGCGTCAAGCGCCATGCGTGCGCCCCCTTCTTATTGGTAGACGCGCCCACGTACACGGACGCGAAGTGTCAGCGCCGAATAGGCGCCGTCAGTTGTCTCGGTTGACTCCACGCTTGTCGACTCCGCCCGGACGTCGAGAAGCCCAGGCACGGCGGCAAGGTTGGCGTTCATCGCTCCGCACGCGTCTTTCACGTTGTCGCGAATCGCGTACACGGCGCGCTCAGCGTCAATGGGGTTGCCGGGCGTAATCGCTACGGCGTGAACTTCCACGTACCCAGTGACGTTCGTCGGCTTCGGCCCGGAGCGCATTGCCGCCGGAGCAAGGTCGTCGTCAGTGGTCGCGCCCAACCAAACCTGTTGTCTCCGGCCGGTATCGCCGGTTTCAGCGAAGGTCACCTGAGTGCCCCCGGGCGTTGCCGCCTTCAAGGCTTCGAACAGTGCGACCTTCGCGTCAAAAATCAGTGCCACGCTGCGCCCCTCACATGAAGATGAACGGAAGGCGTGCGCGGTACATGTTCAGCTTCGCGTTCACCTCAGGCAGTGAAGTCGGTCGCCAATTCCCGCCGGCTTGCGCAAGCTGAATCGAACCGAACTCCGACTGAAGCTGAAGCGCGCGGTCCGGGATGCGCGACACGGTGTCAAGCACGTACTGACGCGCAAGCGTGCGCACACACCAACGGATCGTTTCCGGAGTCGGATTCTCCACGGTGTCCCAGCGCTGCCCGCAGTAAACCTCAACCGTCTCGACCGCGAAGCTCACAGCGTCGGACAGAAGCTCATCACTGAAGAGCGATGCATCATCCAACCCGTCAAGCGCGCGAAGCTCATCAATCGTCGCGTATGCCACGCTGACCCCCTTTCAGGGAACAGGGGCGAACCCACTCACGGTGAGTAGGTTCGCCCCCAACCTGGGTAGGACTAGGCAGCGGTGACAGTCAGAACCTTCGCGCCACGGGTGTCTACAAGGAGACCGTCCGCACGCTGAAGGAACCGGTACACGATCTGATCGGTGGAGAACTTCGCGTCAACCGAACGGTCAACACGGAGCGACCCAGCGAAGCGGACCCGGTACTTGCTCAGGTCGGCAAACAGGATCTTGTCGACCGGAACGCCGTCATCAGTCTCGACGACCTTGCCGTTGAAGGTGCTGGGTGCGCCGACGGTAAGACCGGACTGCCAAAGGTACTGACCGTTCGCATCCTTCAGCTTCCGCATCTGAGCCGCACGAAGGTCGTTGACGACGTACTTCGCGTTGGCCCGGTACGCGGACGGGACCTCATGGAACAGGTCAATCAGCGCGTCCGAAACGGTGCTGTCGTCAGCGTCACCAACGAAGGTCGCAGTGGCCGGCGAAGCGTCAGTCAGGATTCCGCGCGGCTGACCGGTACCGGTACCCGTCAGGAAGTGGCGACCCATGGCGTCACCGATAGCCGGACCCGCGTCGCCCACAAGGAAGCCGATCAGGTCAAGAACCTGGTCAGTGGCGAACTCATACGAGACGACCGAAGCAAAGCCGTACTTGAACCCGCTCATACTCCGCTGAGTCGTGGTCGGGTAAGACTCAGGAACGGCGGAAGTCTCGGTGACAATCCCAGCGGTCGAACGCCCGGTGATGACCGTGAAGTCAAGCGGGTTAGCGTCCGACGTGGTGAAGGTAGTCGCACCGCCGCGCATGATCGCGGAACGCTCAACCGCCTGAGCGATGAGCTGACCGTACAGGGTCCGGCTCAGAACGTTCGGGTTAGCGGCCTTCGTGCCGTCGCGCTTCTCAGGGGCGAACTCAAACGATCGAGACTCGCCCAGGTTGCCCGCACGAAGAGTCGCAGCGTCGTCAACGTCAGCGGACCGCTGTGCTCCGGCGCCGGAACCCTGAAGCCCGGACAGAAGCGAAGTGACAGCGTCGGTCGCCTTGATAGCCTCAATGCCGCGCTTGATCCGACCGTCATAGTCAGCAACGGCAGTCAGAAGCCGCTCTTCCTTCGCGGTCGCATCAGCGTCCATGGGCTTGCCGGCGAACTCATCAGTCAGCGCCCGAAGCTCAGCGGTCGCACGCTCACGCGCCTCAAAGTTGGCGCTCAGGGTAGTCGCGTCCATGCGGACACTCCTTACTTAGAAAGCGCGCGAACAAGAGCACGCGCGTCAAGGTGAGAAACCGGGGCAGTGGCCGCCGGCTCAGAATCGGTTCGCTCTTCGGCTTCCGCCTGGGGCGCGAACTCCCCAATGCACAGCGCCTCTTCGATCGAGCGAAGAGAAGCCTGAGTTGTGGGATACGCCGGATTGACTACCGGTCCCAGCTCCACAACATCCATGGCAGTGATCTCACGGACGGGAAGCCCCGTTTCCGTGTCGTCGTCATCTGCCCGACGCTGCCCGCCGTCGAGAACCCGGAAGGTGAACGACGACCCCTGAAGGTCACCGCGCTTCAGAAGCTCAGCAACGTCACGACCAACCGTCGTGTCCGGCAGATCAATCTCATACCAACCGCCTTCGCGGTCTTCCCCAACCCGCAACGTGCCGCTGGACGTTCGCCCCAACAGACTCGCCGTATCGTGGTTGAAGGTCGCATACACGTCGTTCTGTCGCAGCGACGGACCACCCGCCCCAGGAACAATGCGTTCCCGGAAGCCGCCCAGGTCGTGACTCAGTTCGTTGAACCGGTACGCGTACCCGCGCATAGAAATGCGCCCGTCATCAGACGCGCGCTCTTCAAGGTGTCCGACGGCAATGCGACGCTCACGCGTCTCCGTCATCTTCAGTTGACCCTTCATCGTCCGGCTTTGCTGGGTCCGGCTCTTCGGCCGGCGCAATTGCCGGGGGAGTAGGCGGCACGGGGTCCGGCTTCTCTTCGTCCACGGGGCTAAGGTTCAGCGGCACCCGGTACGACTCGCCCAACCCGTCAGGAAGGGGCGGCATGTCTTCAGCGGCGCGCACTTCGTCAATGCTGTAAATGCCGTTCTGAAGACCCAGTGACCACAGCTCCATGCGCTCTTTCGGAGCACCGCGCTTGATCTCATCAAGGTTGAACTTCACGAACTTCATGCGGTCCGCTGTCTCAGCGAAGAGAAGCCGATTGATGCCCGACTCAATGCGCTCAAGCCACGGGCGGAGACTGAACATGCTGAACGCAATGTTCTGCTCAGCAAGCCCGGAGCCCCACGAAGTTGAATTCGTCGCGTCGCTGATCAGGTGCGGCGGCACACCAAAGATGCGCGCGATTTCCGGAACCTGAAACTGACGCGTCTGAAGGAACTGGGCTTCGTCCGGCGACATAGCGACCTTGCTGAACTTCGCACCTTCGGTGAGAAGCGCAACCCGGTGAGCATTGTCAACGCCGGAGTTCGCGGCGCGCCACGCTTCACGCGCACGGGCAAGCCCCTCTTCGGACATGGTGCCCGGTACCTCAACCACAGCCCCAGGCATGGCGCCATTGGCAAAGAACTTGCTGCCGTACTTCTGTGAGGCAAGAGCAAGCCCAATGGATTCACGCGCGTATGTGATCGGGGAGCACCCGACGAATTCACCCGGCAACATCATCCCGGGGATATGAAGAACGTCGCGCGGCGTGAACCAACCCAACAGCACTTCATTACCGTCGTCGTCAATGTCGTACGCTTCGAAGACCTTCCGGCGCACACCGTTCGGCTCAAGCTGAACCATGTGAACTTGGATCTTCGTCGGGTCAAGGACGTCAAGACCGACAATGTTCGGACCCTGCCACCTGACAGCAAGGAAGGCGTTTCCTTCAAGCAAGAGAGACAGCACCGTCTGAGACAGAATGTCAATCCGTCCCATGCCGCCCGGCTCAGCGTTCGGGTAGTCAATCCACTCAGGCGACGTGATCTCTCGACGTGCCCCACCGCGCTTGCTGTACGTCGTCAGCGGAAGCGTTGCGATCGTCTCCGAGAGGAGACGGACACAGCCGAACACGGCGGACACCTGAAGCGCCTCATGTGCCGTCACGCGCTCACCGCTAGCGGCTGTGTTGCCCAGGTTGTAAATCGTCGGGTCGTACGGTTCCCAGCCACGTTCGGCCACTGCCGGCGAATCGTCCCGCCCGAAGAGTGCAGACCAAAAACCCACCGTGCCCCCTTCGGTCAGTGGTGAACCCACTCACGGTGAGTGGGTTAGATGTCAGAGAAGAAGTCGTCAGCGTCAGCAAGACCGGTCGTGAACACGCGTCCGTCGTCGCCTTCCCAGGTCGCGAGAATCGCCGTGTTCGTGTGAACGCCGTTGTCTTCGCGCCACATGATCGCGCCGTGAACGGCAAGGATCATTGCGATGGCAAGGTCAATCTTTCGACGGCTTGCCGCGTATTCCTTCGTCACGCGTGCGCCGTTCTTGTCCTCACGGAGCACCGCATTACCGATGTGACGGGCCAACGCTGGGTTGCCGTCATGGCTGATCCGACCGTCACGACAACCGTCGTACACAGCCTGAGTCGCCGGAATCATGCGCTTCAGTGAGTTCGTGGGGAACGCCTCAACCGGGAAGCCGTCAGCCTCCAAGTTGTCTAGCGTCTCCTCCCAGCGGTACGGGTCAGCGACAAGGTTGCGCACCCGGTACACGTCCAGCGCCTCATGTAGTGCGTCGCGCACGTCGGCCATGGGCACGCGCCAATGAACATCATCAGCCGGCGCTTCCCAGTGACCCAGCACGAACACCCGAAGGTCAGCAATGCGACAAGCGACAAGCGCAGTGCTGTCGCCCTTCCATGAACCATCGAAGCCCAACACCACTTCGTCACCCGGCTCAAGCGGCTCAGCGTTCGTGCCCAGCGAATCCCACAGCCCATGCGGCAACCACGTAGACGCGCCACGCACGAACTGACTCAGTCGGTAGATGCGGAAGCTAGCTTCCGTACTCCGCTGCGCTGCCGCCTTGAAGTCATCCGGGTTCAGAATTTCGTAAGACGGGTTGCACGCCTTCCACACTTCGGGGTCAAGGTGGTCAACCGTCTCGCCCAGCTTCGGGCCCCAGGATCGATAGAACAAGGTCGGGTCGTCGGCTTCGCCGGAGTTGACACGCTCACCCTGTTCACACAGTGCGGCAAACGGTCCGTCCGGGTCCGGGCCGGCGGTGCTGATGATCAAGAACATGGGTTGGTTACGTGCGGCGGAACCCAGGGTCAGCGCGTCGAACAAGTCGGAGTGCTTGCTGAACGCGTACTCATCAAGGGAGACAGCGGCAGGGTTAAGCCCCTGTTGCCGTCCAGCGTCCGCCGAGACAACCCGGTAAGTGTTGTCCTTGTACCGGATCACGTCACGCTGTACGTCGCAGACAGCGGCAAGCTTCGGGCTTGCGTTCACCATTTGCTTCGCGGAGTCGAAAACCATTCTGGCTTGGTTTCGGTCGTTGGCAGCAGCGATAATCTGTCGCTGTGCGTCCGCCCGATCGGCCACAAGGTGGTAAAGCATGATGGCAGCGGCAATCGTGCTCTTGCCGTTCTTGCGCGCCACACACACGACAACCGTGCGGTGCTTACGGCGCCAACGCCCGAAGGTGTCCGGGGTCAGTTCGTAAGCGTCAATGAGTAGCGCGCGCTGCCACGGGAGAAGCCGGAAGCGTTGGCCGGCGAAGCTTCCCGTCAGATAGCAAAACTCTTCAATCCACTTAGCCACCCGGTATCCCTCAGAAGGGAACGGGGCATCAGCGGGAATATGTCGGGCGATAACCGGGTCAATCTCAGTCACCGGTTACCACCCTTCTCAAAAGTCTTCCGGTCCGGCCGCTACCTTCCGTGCCTCAGCAGCGACAAGCCCCAGGCGCAAACGCGCTTCAGGCGTGAACCCAATCGCCGTCTCAATGGAGCGAAGTTCTTTTTCCGTCGACTCCACGTAACGCAACATCGGGTGCGCGACCGGCTGACCGTTGTAACCCTCAGACATGTAACCGTCGGCAGCGACAAGGGCGAGAAGATCAGCGCGCCTGTCGTGAAGTTCGCAGTATCGAAGAATGACGTTGCGGTCAGTGTCGGGGGAGTAGGCACCCATGCCGGCTGACCACACGTTCCGCCACACGTCCTTGCCCGTCTCCTTAAGGTGACTGGGCACCCTGGGCGCGCGTCCCTCATACACGATGGGGGCAGCGGCCTCAGCGGCAGTGTTCGCGTTGCCGGTCCGAAGCTCCGGGGCTTTCGCGCGACTCATTTAGCACCCCCTTCAGCGGGCTTCACGGGTCGTTAACTGACCCATTCTCAGCGTGCCGAAGTGGCGCAATGCCAGTAGTTGCAAGGGTCGTGGTCGCTGGGGGGCAGGGGTCCGGCGTCTCACCTAGCGCGCGTTTTTCGAGCTGGGGCCGGGATCGCTGAGAGGGTTCGGGCTGAACTTTCGGACCGCATACCCCTACTCAGAAGGGACGCTTTCCAAAATCAATTGCCGTCTTCGTCTTGTGACATGTCTTGCACAGTGGTTGCACGTTCGACTCAACGTCTTCGCCGCCTTTCGCAAGGGGCAACACGTGGTCAATGTCCAACTGACTAGGCAAGAACCATCCATGACACACAGCGCAGTGTGCACCAACAGCCTTACGTACAGCGCGCCTCAACTTGGCCGCAGCATTGTTGCCACGTGCTATTGCAGCGCGCCTCTTCTCGTGACTCTTGATGCTGCGCCGTGCGTTGTAGTCAGCGTGATGAAGAGCGCACCTGCCTGAGTGGGTAGCCCAGCCCCGGCAATCAAGGCAGCGTGTACGCATACGGGCACCCCCCCCCTCTATCTGTCACAGCGACACGGGGAGCGACACCCCCCTACCCTCAACGCACTCACGGTGAGTGGGTCAGAAACGCCCACCCGTAAGGAAGTGCACACTGAGCCACGCCATGAATGCCAGCAGCGTGAAGCGCCTCAGCCGAACCCAACCCGAAGGCGAGTCGCTGCCGGCTACCGCAAACCACTTCCACACATGCTCGCTCAGTGTGTCGCCCTCAGTGCGATTGAAGAGCGCCTTACCCTCAATGACGACGAATGCGCCCAGCCATGCCAACCACGCCCAGGTGTACCCGCTCAATGCGCCCCCTAAGTGAATCGCGATAGTCCGGATTCGAACCGGTCAGGCGCCTAAGCCCCTGCATACCCATGTGACCGGGCACCCGACCACGCCTTAGCCGGGACTCCGTACCGCAAAGCGCTTCGTACCGGATTCGAACCGGTGACCTTCGCCATGACAAGGCGCTGCCCTAAGCCACTAGGCCAACGAAGCAACGTCGGTCGCTCAACCCTGGGAGAGATCAAGGGAGCAACCGACAACAGTGGGCACGCGCTCAGACCGCCGAACCGGATAGGTGCTGTATGCGCGGCGCGTTTCCCCACTACCTATATGAAGGGAGTCGGTAACCTGTTGACATACTCACGTGAGGAGGATAGGTTCATATCAACCGACGGAAGGCACGCGCATGGACTACGCACCCGAAACCGCTGACGACATTACGGACGAGATTGTTGATATGGCGGTTGAGATTGTGGACGGTTGGTACCAAAACACGCGGGTTGACTGGGAAGACGTGTTGGAGCGCCTTGACCGGCAGACGCTCAGCGACGGACGGGGGCTTGACTTCGGGGAGAGCATGACTTCGCCGGCTATCCGCTGCCTTCAGCGCCGGGTGCGGAAGGCGATTCGCGAAGGCTGACCGGCAGACCACAGCGGAGCCCCTGGGGAAACCTGGGGGCTTCGTCGTGCGCGGTGACGCTGTGACGAAGTGGCTTCAAATTTGGATTGCTCTCTATATGTGTTGGTGTGAATTCAGAAAAACAGTCACAGCGTCACAGCATCACTAAGCCCAGGTCAGACGGCTTGCCCTTCCGTGCTGTGGTGACGGAGTCACTGTTACTTAGGCTAACTAACGATTTGAAGGGACGGAAAATGGGCCGAACCCGAAGGTCCGACCCCTTCCGCTGTCACGCCTCAGCGCGCGCTATCGCCTCAAGCTCTTCCGCTCCCTGGGTGAAAAACTCGTTCTCCATGGCGTAGATCACACGGTCTTCGTTGAGCTTGAACACTCGTCCACGCTGCGCCGTCTTGATTCGGACTGTCACCCCAGCTTCGCGAAGCATGTCCCGTCGCCCCTTGTCGTCAGCGTCGCGCCATGCGTCCGCCATGGTCACGCCCAGTTGGACGACTTCGGTTCGTGCCGGTCGCGCTTCTCGTGTCTCAAGCTCCGCTAGACGCGCGTCAAGTGCCGTTGCGCGCCGCTTCCATGCCGCTTGTGCCGCCTTGCTGGTCTGTTGTCCTTGCTCCCGCATGTGGGCTTCGTACTCCGCCGTTGTGGCGTCAATCTCCGGCTGAGGGTCGTACCCAGGGATACGGCGCGTCTCCGTCAGCATCAACCCCCCTACAGCGTCAAGGAATCGGTCCCTCACGTACTCTTCAGCCCATTCGCGCTTCACGGTGGCCGGCGCCGGGCATTTCTCCCCGCGTGCGTATGAGCCGCATCGGTAGATTTCAGATTTGTTGGTTCCCTTGCTGCTCGCTGAGGGGCGACTCATAAACATACTCTGCCCGCACCCGTCACAGCAGATCACGCGCAGCAAGAGCGCCACACTGTCAGTGCGGAACCACTTCGTACCGTCGTTGTTGTCGGTGAAGAGCGCTCCCACAGCGTCGAATTCCTCACGCGTCAGAATCGGCTCACGCGTAGCCATGACGGGTACGCCTTCGCTGTCCCGCACGGGCCCTGATTTGGTCATTTTCCAGCCCAACAGGGCTTCCGAAGTGAGCATCGTCTTAATGGCGTTGTGACGCCATTTGAAGCGTTCCTTCACGATCTTTTCGCCCACACTGTTGCCGACCTTGCCCCCAGTTTTCCGGCCTTGTATCAGGCTCCAGTGATCGCGCGGTGACGGAATTCCCGCGTCGTTGAGTTCGGCACAAATGGCGGTTGCCGTCTTACCGCTCATGAGTTCTTTGATCATGGTTTCAATCACGGTAACAGCGTCGCTGTCCTGAACGAGTGTCATGCCGCCGTCTTCCAATTCGGCCGGCTCATACCCGTAAGGCGGACGTGAGCCGCGCCAACGAAGCGGCATGGTGCGCATTGCTGCCTGAGCGCCCAACACGCGTTCCCGAATGGACTGGGCTTCCATTTGAGCGGCGAACGCGAAGAGCGTGACCATGAGTTGCGCCATGGGGTCAAGCGGGTTGCGGAAGTCCAGCACAAGCCTGCCGCCCGGACCTTCGGCAATGACGATCATCTTCCGGTGATCGCGTGCCCACTTTGACAGTCCGTGCATGTCGTCCATGGATCGAACGGCACGGTCAAAACGCCAAAAGACCAACGCGTCAAACTCTTCGGGGCGCTTCAGCCATGCCCCCAGCTCCGGACGCTCGAACGGCGTTGTCTTGGACGCGCTGACGCCCAGGTCTACGGCTTCACGGTCGCCAAAATCTATGTTCAGTGCCGCGCCGACTTCGTGGTTGGCTCCACGCTGACGTTCGGGGCTTGTCGTCTCGTCCGTCATCACGGACAAGCGGAGTACGGACAGTCCGCGCAAGGGAGTCGTCATGCCCGCCGTGAAGGGAGTCGGTGACGTGTCGCTGACCTGGGGTTTTGCCATCATGAGAAGGGTTCTCCTGAACTGTCAGTCGTGACCCTTCGGCTTCGCCAGCGTGCGCCAGTTCAACGACACGATCCGCGCGGTCTACGCGTCGACGCCGAGTGCGGTGCGGGCCGCCGCGCCCCGCACCGGTCCCGCCGCCCGCGCGGCCACCCCCGCAGCCGGTGTTCCCCTCAGGCTCGCCTACCGGGGCCCCTACCAGTCCGCCGCCGTCTTCGACCTGCTGGCAGCCGAGGCGGTGCCGGGCGTCGAGTCCGTCAGCGGCCACCGCGGCCGCCGCACCTACCGGCGCACCCTCCGACTCCCGTACGGAACGGGAATCGTCGCCGTCGACGAGAGGCAGGGCGGAGGGACCGGCCGAGCGGCGTTCGTCGGCCCCTCCTCCGGACTCCAGGAGCACCCCGCCCACCCCTGCGAAGGACGCCCGGCAGGCTGGCTGGACGCCCGGCTGCACCTCACCGACCTCCGCGACCTCACCACCGCCGTCCAGCGGCTGCGCCGGCTGTTCGACCTCGACGCCGACCCGTACGCCGTCGACGAGAGGCTGGGGGCCGACGCCCGGCTGGGCCCGCTCGTCGCGGCGCGGCCGGGCCTGCGGTCGCCGGGCACCGCCGATCCGGACGAGATGGCGGTACGCGCACTGGTGGGCACGGAGGAGGCCGAGCGCCTCGTGCTGCGCTACGGGAAGGCGCTGGACGCCCCGTGCGGCCCGCTCACGCACCTCTTCCCGGAGGCCGCCGTGCTCGCGGAGGCCGAGCCGGACGGCCTCCTCGGCGCACTGACCGCCGCTCTCGCCGACGGGGCCCTGCGCCTCGACCCCGGCGCCGACCGCGACGAGGCGGGGGAGTCCCTGCTCGCCCTGCCGGGCATGGACAGGACCACCATCGCCGTCATCCGCAGCCGCGCGCTCGGCGATCCGGACACGGCACCCCCGGGAGCCGATACCCCGGGCGCGTGGCGCCCCTGGCGCTCGTACGCGGTCCAGCACCTGCGCGTGGCAGGACAGTTGTAGGCAGCCGCGTCGAAAGACGGTGAACGAAAAGGCGGTTCAGTCTTCCGGCGCGGCCAGTTCGCGGGGTTCGACGCGGGTCTCCGTCGCCGAGCCGTCCTCGCGGCGGACGATGTAGGCGGCCTTGCCGGGGATCTCCGTGACGGCCTCGGCGAGGCGGGTGCCGCGGTAGACCAGGCCCACGCCGTCGTCGGTGCAGTGGGTCTCGGGGAGGGTGCCGTCGGCCACGAGCCGGTGGACGAGGGGGCGGCGGCCCGGGTCGCTGTCGTAGTGGACGCCGTTGCCGAAGGGGAGATAGCCCAGTCCGTCGGTGAGCGCGCGGAGTTCGGGGCCGAAGGAGTCCGTGGTCCCGCCCTGGAACCAGCAGAGCGAACCGGCGCTCACCCCGCTGAGTACGACCCCCGCCTCCCACGCCCTGCGGAACACCGCGTCGAGTCCGTGGACCCGCCACACGGCGAGCAGGTTCGCCGCCGAACCGCCCATCACCCATACGACGTCCTGTTCGAGCACGGCGCTCTCCACGTCCTCGATGTTCGGCATCGGGAACAGGTGCAGCGGCGTGAGGTCGAAGCCCGCCACCCGGGCCGCCTCGCTCATCCTGGACGTGAAGTGCTCTGCGTCGCCGATCGCCGTCCCGACGTACATGACCCGGGGGCGGCGGCCCTCGACCCGGGCCAGTTCCACGGCGTGGTGGACGAGCGGGCCGAACAACACCCGGGTGCGGTCGCCGACGCGGTGACCACCCGAGGTGGCCAGGATCGTGGGTTCCGTGGCGGTCATGGCTCGGGACCCTACCAAGGTCCACGGGCCCCGCGATCTTGGGCCGTTGTGTCTCCAGATGGGTCCTCATCAACGGGTTCGGCCCGCTTGGCCGTTCAGTCCTCCAGACCCCAGCTGTGGATCCGCCGCGGGTGGATCCGGATCAGCTCCTCACTGAAGTGCGGACCCAAGTCGTGCTTCCCGGTGAGGAGTTCGGCCTCACCGCGGATGTCGAGCCCTCGCACCTTCCACGGACTCACGCTGACGATGTCGTCGACGACCAGCGCGACCTTCGGATTCTTCTGCAGATTGCGCCACTTCTTCGTCGTTCCCATCGCGTATCCGCCGATCAGGATCGTCCCGTCGTCCTGCGGGAAGAAGCCGACGGGGTTGGCCTGGGGCTGCCCGAGAGGGTCCACGGTGGCCAGTCGTCCCAGCCGCTGCGACCTGAGGTACGCGCGCTCCGCCTCGCTGAATTCGGTCATGACAGCAGCCAAACACGCGCCGCCCCGCGACGCATCGGGTTCCGGACCTAGGTCCATCGGAGGACACGGGTTCGGGTCGGTGGCGGGGAGCGGCCGCTCGTGAGGGACGTGCCGTTGTCCGACCGTGCTCGGACGCCGTGGGCCGGCGTCCCGCCGCCATTGGTGTGACGCCGCGTTGCGCGGGTCCGCGGTCAGGGAAGCCATGGCCCCATGACCCGCGCGATCATGCTCAGGCGCCTTCTCGTCACCCTGGTGACCGCCCTGGTTCTCACCCCGCCGAGCGTGGTCGCCGAGGCGGAGTCAGGGCCCGGCCCGATCGCGGCACACCGGGCGGAGAACCGGAGCGGTGCCCGGGACACCTGGACCGGCACCTGGGAGGGCGCCGCCTCCGGTACGGCTCCCGCACTGCCGGGCGCCTCCGTCCGCAATGTCGTGCACACCAGTCTCGGCGGCCGGGCCGCCCGCGTCCGTCTCTCCAACCGGCTCGGCACCGCACCCCTCCAACTCGGCTCCGTCACCCTGGCGTTGCAGCTCCCGGGCGTGCCGTCCGGGCCGGGCGCCGTGGCCGGCAGCGTGCGTACGGTCACCTTCGGCGGCGCCCGTTCGTTCACCGTGCCCGCCGGCCGGGACGTGGTCAGCGACCCCGTGGAACTGGCCGTCCCCGCCGACGCCAACCTCCTGGTGTCGGTGCACACCCCGGCCGACTCCGGCCCGGCGACGTTCCACCGCTCCGCGCTCCAGGCCAACTTCGTCGCACCCGGCGGCGACCGCACCGCCGACGAGAGCGGCGCGGCGTACACGACGACGGTCGGCAACTGGTACTACGTGACCGGCGTCGACGTGCTCGGCTCCTCGACCGCCGGCAGCGTGGTCGCGCTCGGCGACTCCATCACCGACGGGACGGGCTCCTCGTTCAGCGCCGACCACCGCTGGCCGGACCGGCTCGCCGACCGGCTGCGGGACCTCCCGGCGGACCGCCGCCCCGGCGTCCTCAACGCGGGGATCTCCGGCAACCGCGTCCTGCGCGAAGGACGCGGCCCGAGCGCCCTGACCCGCCTCGACACCGACGCCTTCTCCCGCGCGGGCGTCCGCACGATGATCGTGCTGGAGGGCATCAACGACATCAAGGGCAGCCCCGAGGTGACGGACCCCCTCGACCTGGAGAACGCCTACCGGCTCCTCGTGCGTCGCGCCCACGCCCGCGGCATCCGCGTCATCGGCGCCACGATCACCCCGTACGGCGGCCACAGCGCGTACACCCCGGCCCGCGAAGCGGTGCGGCTCGCGGTCAACGACGCCATCCGCACCCGGCGGATCTTCGACGCCGTCGCGGACTTCGACGCCACGGTCCGCGACCCGGCCCGCCCGAACCGCATCCTCCCCGGCTACGACCCGGGTGATCATCTGCACTTCAACGACACCGGCATGCGGGCGCTCGCCGACACGATCGACCTGACCGCCCTCGTCCCGACCGCGGCGGCGCGCTACCCGTAGGACCCGCCGCCCGGGAGGCGACCCCCGTCAGCCCCAGACCACGGCCCCCAGCCACCCGCCCAGGATCAGCAGGCAGGCGAAGAACTCCGTCAGGACGCTCCAGCCGCCCGACCGCATCGCGGTCCGCACCGACGTCCACGCCTCGCCCCGGCCGCCGAGGCGCAGCCGCTCACAGAGATAGACGCCGCCGACGAAACCGGGGATCGCACCCACCACCGGCACCAGGACGAAACCCAGGAGGGACCCGGCCCCGGCGTACACCGCCATACGGGTGGTGGCGCCGCTCTCCCGCAGTCGGCGCGGGGGCAGCACGAACCGGACGGCCTGCGCGAGCAGCAGGACCACCGTGGCGCCGACGAGGACCGCCCAGGACAGCGGCCGCGGATCGGTCAGCGCCCACCACAGAACCGCGGCCCAGACGAGCCACGACCCCGGCAGACCGGGCACCAGTACTCCGGACAGGCCGAGCAGAATCACCACGCCGACCAGCAGGAGTTCCCACACTCCCATCTGCCCAGCCTGCCCGAGCGGGCGCGGAACCGCAGATCAGTCGCGCGCGACCCAGCCTCGTTCGTAGGCGTGCCAGCCCAGCTGGAGGCGGGTCGCGACGCCCGTCAGCTCCATCAGCCGCTTCACCCGGCGCTGTACCGTCCGCAACCCCAGATCGAGCTGTTTGGCCACGCTCGCGTCGGTGAGCCCCGCGAGGAGCAGGGAGAGGATCTCCAGGTCGGCGCCGTCCGGGCCGTCCGGCTCCTGCTCCAGCACGCCCCTGCTGCCCAGCCGCAGCGGCAGCGCGTCCCGCCAGACCGACTGGAACAGCCCCGACAGCAGCTCCAGGAGTCCGCTCGCGTGCACCACCAGCGCCGCCGGCTCCGCGGTGTGCGAGGTCAGCGGGACCATCGCGAGCGCCCGGTCGGCGATCACCAGCTTGGTCGGCACCTGGTCCACCACCCGCACCTGCTCGTCGCGCCCGAGCGCCGCGGACAGCTCGGTGATGCCGCCCGGCAGGTCGAGCACGGCCCGCTCGACGACCACGCGGTAGCGCACACCCCGGCCCGCCGCCTGCTCCTCCGCGTCGTTGTCCGTCCCGGACACCACCAGCGGGTTCCCGGTGACCAGAGCGCAGACCTCCTCGGCCGCGCCCAGCTGGAGCTGGAGGAACCGCTGGGAGACCGCCGCCGCGCCGATCACCACCTCCACCAGGTCGTGCACGGCCGGCTCGGTGGCGGAGGCCCGGTACTCCTCGGCCAGCAGCGCGGCGGCCAGCTCCGCCTTCTCCAGCTCGTGGCGCTGCTGGGTGAGCAGCGCGCCGAGGGCGACACCCGGTGGCGCGGCGACCCAGCGTCCGGGCCGCGCGGAGGACTGCGCGGCCAGCCCGTGCCGCTCCAGGATGCGCAGCGCGCGCTCCGTGTCGTACTCGCCGAGCGTGAGCCGGCGCGCGAGATCGGGTACGTCGGCGGCGCCCACGGACACCAGTGCCCGGTACGCCGACTCGTGGGTCTCGTCCAGACCTATCGCTCCCAGCATGCGGCGATGTCCCTCCCCAGAATGCGTTCCGGCCGGTCGGCGGCACCGTGGCGGGAAACGGCCACGGCGCAAACCCGCCTCGGCACATCATCGCCGCACCCCCCGCCCCTCTGACAAGCTCACGCCACCGCAGCACCAACCACCGCCCGTAATGCCCTGCTTGGGTCTGGCCTGCGCGAACGCGGGCCGCACCGGCCCCGCGGACCGCGCCGGGACCGCCATGCGCGGCCGGGCGGACGACCTTGGGGAGTGGGACTTTTGGGGAGAGGGATATCGCGTACGGCCATGGGGGCGGCGACCGCCGCCGTCCTCGCCGTCACGACAGCCGTACCCGTGGCGGGAGCCGCCACGGAACAGCCGCGGCCCCTGACCGGCACCGACGCCGCCGCCTCGGGCTCCGTCGTCACCCTCGTCACCGGTGACCGCGTCCTGGTGACGAAGGACGGGGTGAACGTCCTGCCCGCCGCCGACGGCAGCACCCCCTTCGTCCAGACCCGGCAGTCCGGCAAGGACCTGTACGTCTATCCCGAGGGCGCCGTCGCCGCGATCGCCGGGGGCCGTGTCGACGAGGAACTCTTCAACGTCACCGGTCTGGTGCGACAGGGCTACGACGACGCGCACACCTCGACGGTCCCGGTCATCGCCACGTACGACTCCTCGGTCGCCCGGAGCCTGCCGGTCACCCCGCGCGGCGCGAAGCGCGGTCCGGTCCTCGACCCCATCGACGGCGTCGCGCTCAAGGCCGACAAGAACAAGGCCGCCGAGTTCTGGGCGGACGTCACCAACTCCCGCAGCCGCGCGGCCGGTTCGATGAAGAAGCTGTGGCTCGACGCCAAGGTGCAGGCCACGCTGGACCGTTCGACCAAGCAGGTGCACGCTCCCGAGGCGTGGGCCGCCGGGTACGACGGCAAGGGCACCAAGGTCGCCGTCCTCGACACCGGTGTCGACGCCGACCACCCCGACCTCAAGGGCCGGATCACCGCCTCCGAGAACTTCACCGACTCCCCGGACACGAGCGACCACCAGGGTCACGGCACCCACACCACCTCCACGGTCGGCGGTACGGGCGCGGCCAGCGGCGGCAAGAAGAAGGGCGTCGCCCCAGGCGCCGACCTGCTGAACGGCAAGGTCCTCAACGACTACGGCTCCGGCGAGACGTCGTGGATCATCGCCGGTATGCAGTGGGCGGTCGACCAGGGCGCCGACGTCGTCTCGATGAGCCTCGGCAACCCCGCGCCCACCGACTGCACCGACCCCATGAGCGCGGCGACCGAGGAACTCGCCCGGTCGAGCAGGAACACCCTCTTCGTGATCGCGGCCGGCAACACCGGACCGACCCCCAACTCCGTCTCCTCGCCCGGCTGCGCGCCCAGCGTCCTCACCGTCGGCGCCGTCGACCGCGACGACTCCACGGCCGCCTTCTCCAGCCGCGGCCCGGCCTACGGCTCGCACACCCTGAAGCCGGAGATCACCGCGCCGGGCGTCGACATCTCCGCCGCCAACGCCGGCGGACGCGGCGTCTACGCCTACCAGTCCATGAGCGGTACGTCGATGGCGACCCCGCACGTCGCGGGCGCCGCCGCGATCGTCAAGCAGCGCCATCCCGACTGGACCGCCCAGCAGATCAAGGCCGCCCTCGTCTCCGGCGCCGACGCGGACATCCCCGGCGACGTACGGGAGACCGGCGGCGGACGTCTCGACGTGAAGGCCGCCGTCGACGAGACCGTGCTCGGCACACCCGCACTCCAGGGCGGCACCTTCAACTGGCCCCAGGACAAGAGCGACCGCACGACCATCGACGTGCCGTACACCAACACCGGTGCCAAGAAAGTAGTGTTGAAGCTCGCCCTCGACGGGGTCACCGGCAACGACGGCTCCGCCGTGCGCACCCCGGTCGCCCGGCTCGGGGCACGCTCCGTCACCGTCGCCCCGGGTGCCACCGTCACGGTCCCGCTGAAGCTCGACCCGGACGCCACCCTGACCCGCGCCCAGTACGGCGACGTCACCGGCCGCGTCCTCGCCACCGCCGACGGCGTCGCGGTCTCCACCCCCTTCTCCCTCTACGTCCAGCCGGAGACGCTCACCCTCCGCGTCAAGCTCGTCGACCGGCTCGGCCGTCCCGCCGGCTCCGCGTCCTCCCTCGATCTCATCGGCACGGACGACGCGAGCGGCGAACGCCGCTTCAACGAGGGCGCGAGCGACCAGACCTACCAGATACGCCCCGGCAGCTACTTCCTCTCCAGCTTCGTCGCCACTCCCGAGACGGAGGGCACTCTCGTCAACTCCCTGACGTACCTGGCCCGTCCGCAACTGGAGATCCGCAAGGACACCACCGTCGTGCTCGACGCCCGCACGGCCCACCGGCTGAGCGTGCGGACCGACCAACCGTCCGAACTCCGCGGCGCCACCCTCGGGTTCGCGCGCTCCTGGGACGACACCTGGCTGCACGCCGGTACCGCCGCCGGCGGCCGTTCCGTGCGCGGCTACTACGCCTCGGTCGACGGCCGGGCGAGTGACGGCACCTTCGAGTTCGACAGCTTCTGGCGGGCCGCGGCCCCGCAGATCTCCGAACTCGCCGTCGTCGGAGGGCCGACCCTGCACCCGGTGACCGGCTCCACCTCGTCCTCCAACCTGGACGGCAGCGGACGCGCGGAGCTCGTCGACGCCAAGTCGGGCACCGCGGACGAACTAGCGGGCGCCAAGGGGAAGATCGCGCTCGTCAAGCTGCCGGACAGCGGCAACGCGAGCACCGTCGCGACGGCGGCGAAGGCCGCGGGCGCGCTCGCCGTCCTCGCCTACCGCGAGGCACCCGGCCGCTGGTACCCGTCGACCGGCTTCACCGGCGGCCCGCTCCCGGTCCTCGGCATTCCGGCCGACGAGGCACGCGCTCTGCTCGCCTCCCCGGACGTGACGCTGCGCTGGAAGGCGACCGCCAAGAGCCCGTACGTCTACAACCTGGCCTTCCCGGAGACGGGACAGCTCCGGCACGCCGTCACCTACCGGGTCCGCGACCGTGACCTGGCCGCCGACCGCGCCACCTACCGCGCGATGGGCACCGCCACCGACTACGTCGACCTGCCCTCCTTCGCCCGCCCGAGCGGACTCACCGGCGCCTTCGCCGACATCGAGACCGTGCCCGCACCCTTCGAGCGCACCGAGTACTCCTCCGCGGGTACCACCGGCTGGGGCCACCAGGTGTCCAGCAGCTTCCCCTTCGGCGAGTTCATGATCGACCCGATGCGCACCTACACCAAGGGTGAGCGGCGGACGGAGGAGTGGTACGGCGGGGTCCTCACCCCGGTGACTCCCCTGGACGCGTCCGGTGAGCAGGCGCTCGCCGCGGAGCGTCAGGGCAACCTGATCGGCGTCGCCCCCGGCTTCTGGGGCGACGCCCGACACCAGGGAGTCCAGGGGGGTTTCGGGGACATCGGTTCCATGGAGCTGCGGCGTGACGGCGAGTCGATCGGCGAGTCCTCCGTCCCCTACGGCGTGTTCGACGTCCCGGCCGAGGACGCCTCGTACGAACTCACCCTCGCCACCGCGAAGATCGGGTCCCGTGTCTGGAACCGGTCGACGCAGACCGTGACCACCTGGTCCTTCCGCTCGCACCTCGAGGAGGACGTCGTCTCGCAGGGCATCCCGCTGCTCTTCCCGCGCTATGAACTGCCCGAGGACGGACTCAAGACCCTTCCGGCGAAGGACGGTCAGCGGATCATGCTGTCGGCGACCGGGCACGCGGGCTACCGGCCCGGGGCACTCACCGCGGTGAAGCTGTCGTACTCCTACGACGACGGGAAGACCTGGACGTCCGCCGCGACCGCCCGGCACGACGGACGGTGGACGGCGACCGTCGATCACAGCGGAGCCCAAGGAAGGCAGGTCACACTCAAGGCCGAACTGACCGACGCCCACGGCAACTCGGTCAGCCAGACCGTGAACCGGGCCTACGACGTGCGCTGAGACCCGGGCACCAAGGCGCCGCCGGGCGGTTCTCCCGTGGGGGGTGGGACCGCCCGGCGGTCATGCGTGCGGGCGTTCTGCCCCGTATTCATGTTCGACGACTCCCTCGACACGCCGTTCGACGGCCAGCACCTTGGCCGGTTTTTCCGGATGCCCCGTTTTCAACAGGCCACCGCGGTGGACAATTAGGGGCATGAGTCAGCAGGGGGAGAAGCCCACCGGTCACGAGGACGCATGGTGGGGGGAGTTGTACGACGACTCCACCGAGGACACGGGGCCCGCGCCGGCGGCCGACTCCCTCGACGACCGGTTCGCGTCGGCGGCCGGGACGCTGGGCGACGGCTCCGGAACCGGCCAGGAGCCCGCGCCGGACGGGGAGTTCGGACCGGAGCGGGGTTTTCCCCCGGGGGCGGCGGAGGCTCCCGGAGCGGGGTCGGTGCCCCGACCGGGGTCGCCGCCGGGGTCCGCACCCGCGCCGAGGTCTGTGCCCGCGTCGGGACCGGCGCCGGGGTCGGTGCGCGCCCCGGGATCGGTCCCAGGGACTGGGCCTGCCCCCGGAACGGTGCCGGGGGCCGGTGCCGCGCCCGGACCGGGGTCGGAATGGGGACCCGCGCCGGGGCACGGCAGCGGGAGCGGGACCCTGCGGCCCTCCGGCGCCTTCGACGACGAGGCTCCGGCGCCGTACCCCGGCCGGCGAGCCTCCGGTGCGCCGGATGTGCCTCGCTCGGGGACGGGGAACCAGCCGCCGTGCGTACCCGAGCGGGCTCCCTCCGGCTGGGACCGCCCGTCCGCGGCTTCGGCTTCTGGGGCTTTCGAGGACGAGGAAGCTGCGCCGTACCCCGGTCGGCGGGCCCCCGACACATCCGGCGCGCCGGATGTGTCGGGCCCGGAGACGGGGGAGCGGCCTCCCGCCGTACCCGGGCAGGCTCCCGCCGTCTGGGACCGGCCGTCCGCCTCCTCGGTGGAGTGGGACAGTGCCCCGGCGCCCGGGGCCTGGACCGGCGCGACCCCGCGCGGTGAGGTCGCGGCGTCCCGCCCCGGCCGGTGGGAGCGGGGCCCGGGGACGGGTCAGGATCCCGACGGGGCCACGCCTCCGGACAGGAACGCGTATCCCGAGGCGGACCGGCCCACGCGGGCCGGGCTCGGGCAACGGCCCGGCTCCTGGGACTCCCCGCCCGCCGACCCGGCGGCTCCCGCTCCCTTCCCGCCCGGGCCGACCCCGCCGGGGTTCACCCCTCAGTCGTCCGGCCCGGACGCGCACGCCGAGGTGTCCGCGGGGAGGGCGCCCGGATCGAGGATTCCGGCCGACGCGCCCCCGCCGCCGGCGGACGCACCGCCCAAGCCCACGTCCGCGCCCGGCGTCCCGAACGCCGCGGAGCCCGCCGGTCCGGCGGGCGGCCCGGAATCCGCCAGGCCCGCACCCGCGGGCCCAGCGGGCCAGGCACCCGCCGGTCCGCCACGCACCGGCCCAGGCCCGGCCGCAGAGACGCCCACCGGCCCCGCACCGACCGGCCCGGGCTTCGCACCCGCAGGGCCACCCGCTACCGGTTCCGCACCGGTCGGCCCGGGCTCCGCCGGGGCTGCTCCCGCCCCTCCTGTACCGGCAGATCCACCCGCTGCCGGGTCTGCACCGGCAGGTCCCGCATCAGGCGGCCCGGGCCCCGTCCGGCCGGCCGCCACCGGTCCGGCACCAGCCGGCCGAGGTCCCGCCGGCTCTGCGTCCGCAGGTCCATCCCCTGCCGGCCCCGCACCGACCGGCCCGGGTCCCGCCTGGCCCGCCGACGGTCCGGCACAGGCAGGTCCGGCACCGGTCGGCCGGGGTCCCGCCGGTCCTGGGTCCGCAGGTCCACCCCCTGCCGGTCCCGCACCGGTCGGCCCAGGAACCGAAAGGCCCGCGCTCGCCGCCCCCAGTACCGTCGGCCCCGCTCCCGCTGGGCGGGCGGACAGTGGTCCGCCGCCCGCCGCCCCTACCGGGCTCCCGAGTACCACCGGCGGTTTTCGGACGCCACGGGCGGCTGTCGAGCCCGAGGACGCCCCTCCCCGTACGCTCCGGGAACCCGTGCTCGCCGTGCCGCAGCAGCCGCCCGCCGTCGGTCACGTCGGGTCCGGGCCGCCCACGTATGACGCCGAGCCGACCGCGCTCCCGCCCGCCGACCCGGACGAGCTCGACGACCTGGTCGCCGACACCGTGCTCGACGGCGCCCGCTACGGGACGAGCACCCTGCGGGCCGTGTCGGTGCGCGGGGACTCCGCCCGGTACCGGGGCGAGCCGCGCCGTGACGCGCTGCTCACCGCCCGGTTCGGGTCGGGCGAGCAGGCGCTCGTGCTGGTGGCGATGGCGACCGGCGCCCGGGCCACCCCGGGAGCGCACCGGGCCGCGGCGGAGGCGTGCCAGTGGATCGCGCGCGCCGTCGGACGCAGTCACGGGCGGCTCGCCGACGACATCCGGGCGGCGTGCCGCGGCGAGCTGAAGTCGGGGCTGCACCGCCTCACCGACCGCAGTCTCGGCAGACTGCGGGCGAGCGCGGCGGAGCAGGGCGTCGAGCCGGAGGAGTACACCGCCAGCCTGCGCTGTCTGCTGCTCCCCGCCGACCCCGAGTGCCGTACCCGGGTCTTCTTCGGCGTCGGCGCCGGCGGCCTGTTCCGGCTGCGGGACGGTGAGTGGCAGGACATCGAGCCCCGGGTCGCCGAGGCCACGGGGGAGCCCGTGGTCGGCTTCGGATCGCCGCCGCACGAGACCCCGGAGGGCGACCGGCTCACCATGGACCTGGGGATCACGACACCCCCGAGCCCCTACGAGCCCGCGCCGCGCCCGCCGCGTCCCCCGTTCCGGTTCCGGGCCTCGATCGCCCGCCCGGGTGACACGCTCCTGCTCTGCACGGGAGGCATGGCGGAGCCGCTGCGCGGCGAACCGGAGCTGGCCGAGTACCTCACGACACGGTGGTCGGAGGGGGAACCGCCCGGCCTCGCGGCCTTCCTCGCGGACAGCCAGGTCCGGGTCAAGGGGTACGCCGACGACAGGACGGCGGCCGCCGTTTGGGAGGCGTAACCGCGCACGGTGTGAATTCATGGAACCAGGGGACGGACGACGGGACGGGGGACCCGGGACGCCTGAGGGCTTCGAGGATCACGAAGAGGTGCGTGCAGCATGGCCAAGCAGAACGTCGCCGAGCAGTTCGTCGACATCCTCGTCCGTGCGGGCGTCAAGCGGCTGTACGGGGTCGTGGGCGACAGCCTCAACCCCGTGGTGGACGCGATCCGACGCAACGCGGCCATCGACTGGATCCACGTCCGGCACGAGGAGACGGCCGCGTTCGCCGCGGGCGCCGAGGCGCAGATCACCGGAAAGCTCGCGGCCTGCGCCGGCTCCTGCGGCCCGGGCAACCTCCACCTGATCAACGGTCTCTACGACGCGCACCGCTCCATGGCACCCGTGCTGGCCCTCGCCTCGCAGATCCCGTCCAGCGAGATCGGCCTCGGCTACTTCCAGGAGACCCACCCCGACCAGCTGTTCCGCGAGTGCAGTCACTACAGCGAGCTGATCTCCAGCCCGAAGCAGATGCCGCGGCTGCTCCAGACCGCCATCCAGCACGCGGTCGGCCAGTCCGGGGTCAGTGTCGTCTCACTGCCGGGCGACATCGCCTCCGAGCCCGCCCCCGACAAGACCATCGAGACCGCCCTCGTCACCTCCCGGCCCAGTGTCCGGCCGGGTGACACCGAGATCGACGAACTCGTCGCGATGATCGACGAGGCCCAGAAGATCACGCTCTTCTGCGGCAGCGGCACGGCGGGCGCGCACGCCGAGGTCATGGAGTTCGCCGAGAAGATCAAGTCGCCGGTCGGACACGCCCTGCGGGGCAAGGAGTGGATCCAGTACGACAACCCGTTCGACGTCGGGATGAGCGGACTCCTCGGCTACGGCGCCGCCTACGAGGCGACCCACGAGTGCGACCTGCTGATCCTGCTGGGGACCGACTTCCCGTACAACGCGTTCCTGCCCGACGACGTCAAGATCGTCCAGGTCGACGTCCGGCCCGAGCGCCTGGGACGGCGCTCCAAGCTGGACCTCGCGGTGTGGGGGGACGTGAAGGAGACCCTGCGCTGTCTGACCCCGCGGGTGCGGCCCAAGGGCAACCGGCGCTTCCTCGACAAGATGCTGAAGAAGCACGCGGACGCGCTCGAAGGCGTGGTCAAGGCCTACACCCGCAAGGTCGACAAGCACGTCCCGATCCACCCCGAGTACGTCGCCTCCGTGCTCGACGAACTCGCCGACGACGACGCGGTGTTCACGGTGGACACCGGGATGTGCAACGTGTGGGCGGCACGCTACATCTCACCCAACGGCAGCCGCCGCGTGATCGGTTCGTTCTCGCACGGGTCGATGGCGAACGCGCTGCCGATGGCGATCGGCGCCCAGTTCACCGACCGGAACCGGCAGGTCGTGTCGATGTCCGGCGACGGCGGGTTCTCCATGCTGATGGGCGACTTCCTCACGCTCGTCCAGTACGACCTGCCCGTGAAGGTGGTCCTCTTCAACAACTCCGCCCTCGGCATGGTCGAGTTGGAGATGCTCGTCGCCGGTCTGCCCTCGTACGGCACCACCAACAAGAACCCGGACTTCGCGGCCGTGGCGCAGGCGTGCGGGGCGTACGGCGTCCGCGTGGAGAAGCCCAAGCAGCTCGCCGGAGCGCTCAAGGACGCCTTCGCCCACAAGGGCCCCGCTCTCGTCGACATCGTCACCGACCCGAACGCCCTGTCCATCCCGCCGAAGATCAGCGCGGACATGGTGACGGGCTTCGCGCTCTCGGCGTCGAAGATCGTGCTGGACGGCGGTGTCGGGCGCATGCTCCAGATGGCCCGGTCCAACCTGCGCAACGTGCCCCGACCGTAGGCCGCGGGATCTGGGGCGGGTTCCGTCAGGGGTCCGGGGCGCTCGGTGCGAGGGCCCCGCCGAGGGCCCGGCAGCGACCACGGGACGCGCCAAGTCCTGTTCGTGTACGGCGAGTTCGGCAGACGCGTGTCGGCGCATCGGCTGACGTTCCACGGTCGGGGCGTCTCCCGCACGCGTGGTTCCGGAGCCGTCCGGGGCGCACGGCCCGCCGCCCGCCCCGCCGCGGACGCTCTGCCTCACCTTCCCTCGCGGCAGTCCGGCCGCCGGGCGGGGCGAGGCCTCCGCGAGGCACGACCGGTGCGTCGTACGACCGTGTCCCCGACCCGAGGCGGGGAACGTGCCGGGCCGGACCCGGAGCCGGTGACCGCCTGCCGTCGCCCGGGCCGTCGTCTCCTCCGGCGCCCGGTGCCCGGCGCGAACCCCTCGGTCGACCAGGGGTTTCCCCCGAGCCTGCCGGACGTGCGGCGCCCATGAGCGGTCCGGAACTCCCCGGCCGCGCACGCCGGATCGACCCGAACATGCCACAGGTCCACGCCGGTGGCACCTGGTGCGCCCACCGTGCTGCGCGTGATGACGGCCGAGGCGCCCGCTCCCGGCCCGCCCCGACGGACAGGCGACCGGCGTGAGGAGTGGATCCCCGGCGTCCGTGCGGCTCCGTCGCGCCGATCGGTGCCCGATGCAGGCGTCGCGCGATCACGGTCGCGCGCCCGGCGACCGGCGATTCGACATGACTGTCACGTTCCCGTTGGGGCATGGATCCCGTGAACGTGTTCGAGCAGGGGGGATCCGACATCGGCACGCAGGCGGGGGTCATGAAGAGGCAGGCAAGCGGAGGCGCTCCGACGGCCAGGGGGACCTCCTCCACCGATCCGGTGGACGACATGTCCGACGGGGCGACCGACCGGCCGGACACCACGCAGCTCCGGCGCCGGCTCGTCAAGGCGGACCTGCGGGCGGTGCCCGAGGCGCGCAGGGCGCTGCGCGAGCTGTTACGGCACTGGGGGATGCCGGGCCGGTCCGAGATAGCCGAGCTGCTGACCAGCGAGCTGGTCACCAACGCGCTGGTCCACACCGACCACGACGCCGTCCTGACGGCGACCGTCGGAGCGCGCCGACTGCGCGTGGAGGTGCGGGACTTCGTGGGACGCAGGCCCCGGCTGCGCGTCCCCGACGCCGACGACGGCACCCACGGCAGAGGTCTGGTCCTCGTGCAGTCCCTGGCGGACGCGTGGGGGGTGCGGGCGCACGGCGTGGGCAAGGCGGTGTGGTTCGAACTGGACGGCGGCACGGTGTAGAACACCGTGCCGCCGTCGTCATGCGTGTCCGGGTCAGGCCGGAGCCGGACCCACCCGGGCTGTCGCCCGGGTGGGAACAGTGCCTCAGCCGAACTGCTGCTCCAGGTCCTTGAGCTTGCGCTCGAGGGAGTCGAGCCGCGGAAGGGCCATCGTGTCGTCCTCCGTGGTGAGGTCGACGGTGATCGGCTCAGTGCTCTTGCGGACCGGGGTGAGGGAGGGCCGCGAGCGTACGGGCAGCTGCTCCGCGGTGGATATGGCAGGCTCCGCGGAGCCCGCGGCGGGTGCCCTCTCCACGGTCGCCGTCTCCAGTTCCCGGCCGCCACCCCGCCCGGCGAAGCCGCGGTGACCACGGCTCAGGGCCTTGAGGTGGGCCCGCTCGACCCGCTCCTCGTTCCGGCGGCGCAGGCGGTTCTGCTCCTTCTGGCGCCGGTCCTCGCGCACCTCGTCCACGGCCTCGTCCAGCGTGCGGACGTTCTCCAGGAGCATCAGCGACCACGCGCTGTACGTCTCACGGGGGGCCCGCAGCCAGCGGACGATACGGATCTGCGGCAGCGGACGCGGCACCAGACCCTGCTCGCGCAGCGCGGCACGACGGGTCTGCTTCAGCGCACGGTCGAACAGCACCGCGGCCGACAGGGACATGCCCGCGAAGAACTGCGGGGCGCCGGCGTGAGCCATGCCCCGGGGCGCGTGGACCCAGTTGAACCAGGCCGCGGCACCCGCGAACGTCCACACGAGTATGCGGGAACCGAGAGCCGCGTCCCCGTGGCTGGCCTCGCGCACGGCGAGGACGGAGCAGAACATGGCCGCGCCGTCCAGACCGAACGGGACGAGGTACTCCCAGCCGTCGGAGAGGCCCAGGTTCTGCTGGCCGAAGCCGACCAGGCCGTGGAAGGAGAGTGCCGCCGCGACCGCGGCACAGCAGAACAACAGCACATAGGAGGCCGAGCCGTAGATGGCCTCCTTACGCCTGCGGCGCTCCTCGCTGCGTTCCCAGGAGTCGTCGCCGCTCGTGTCCCCGGACCGCTTGCCGCGCGCGAGCACCGCCACCGCCGCCAGCAGGCCCAGGAGCAGAACGGCGCCTGGAAGCAGCCAGTTCAGCGATATGTCGGTCAGTCTCATCTGGGGTCCCTTGCATTGGGATAGGGCGTAACGCCCGCCATAGTGGCCCAATCACGTCGGCCCTCAGGGGGTTTCGGGGCAAGAGGCCGCCAAGGGAGTGCACGGGGATGCGCAGGGCGACGTTCTGCTCGAACTGCCGCGCGAGGGACGGGAGTTGAGTGCGAATAAGATTACCCGTACGGATGGTTCGACGGAAAGTTCCTGCGACAAGTGAGGAACTTGTGAAGTACCTGTGATCCGGGAAACGTCCCCGAGGCGCCCTCGGGCGATGTTGATCTTAGGCTACGCGCGGGCCCGCGCCCGACCGGGGTGCCTCAACTGGCGTCGACGGCCGTCAACTTGCGGACGCGGTCCGCGTCGCAGGTGCGCGGGCAGGTCGCGCAGGTGTCCTCGGGGTCCAGTGTGTAGAAGAGACAGCAGCTCGCCCGGTCGCGGGTGGGCAGCGACTGACCGGCCGGGCCGGTCAGTTCACGGAACGCCGCGGAGCCGACATAGGGCCGCGTGGCACCGGGAAGCAGCAGCTCCAGCTCGCGCCTGCCGCGTGACTCCTCGCCGAACAGGGGTGCGAGATACCAGAGGCCCTCGACGATCTCGTCGGTCGCCATGCCCCACAGGGCCCGGCCGCGTCGCCGCATGCGTGGGCCGAATCCGCCGAGGACCGGCTCCAGGTGCTCGGCCACCGCGGCCCGCACCTCGGCGCGCAGCGCCTCCTCGTCCGGCACGACCCGCGCACCGGGCAGCGCGGCGGCCGGGTCGTTCGGCAGGCAGGCGAACGTGGTGACACGGACGGCGAACCGGCCGAGCTCGCGGTGATATGTGACGTGCTCCACAGGCATGTGGGGCACCCGGCGCTGCAGGAACCACGGCACGGTGATCAGCAGGCAGGCCGGCCAGGCGTACCGGTGCAGTCCGAAGCTCGCCACGACATCGGGCCGCGCCTGCTGCGCGTAGTCCCGGACCACCTGTGCCTCGTCCCATGCGAGGAACGCGTCGAGTTCGGCCCCGCCGTCCGCGAGCCCGGCGGCGTGGGCCCAGCCCGCGCCGCGGGGCGCCGCTTCCGTGTCGGCCAGCTCGATGACGCTCAGGTCGGGCATCGCCTCGGTCATCCGCGCGTACGCGTCCGCGAGGGGCGACACGGCGACGGCGCGCGCGTCGGGGCCGGTCGGGGCGGCCGCGACGGCCTGGGCGGGCAGAGCGGGAGCGGACATGCGGAACCATCGCTTCACGATCGTTTGCAGGTAAGCCTTACCTTACCCTCGATTTCGAATGTTTGAACTGAGGCGATGTGCGCCTATCGTGCTTGACGGACAGGTGACAATCGCCGCAATGACCCCAAGCAGCACCGAGCCGAGGAGGACCCGTGGAGCAGGCCGGTCCGCGCAGCGCCCACGGCTTTGAAGGGCCGGGGGTCCCGGACGCCGAAGCGGCGGCCTTCCGGATTCCGGCGCAGCCACGGCCCGCGGAACGGAGCCGGCCGAGGGGCGTCACCTCGGACGCCGTCGGCGACGGCACCGGCAGCCGACCGGACGGCGCCACCGCCTCGGCCCGCGGGGAGCACACCCACGGCGAGGCGCCGATCCCGCGTCCGCGCGGAGCGGGTACCCCTTCCGTCGTCCCCGCGCAGGGCACCCGCCCCGGCTCACGGGACAAGGACACCCGGTCCCCGGACCCCGACGAGCACCGTTCCGCGGGACCGGCGGACGCCCTCCGCCCCGGCGCGCCGGCCGACGACCCGAGGGCCGGCGTGCGCGCCCGGCCCGTCGTGCAACGGGCCTCCGTGCGGGGGCAGATCCTCGACGCGCTGCGCACCGCGCTCGTCGCGGGTGAACTCGCCCCCGGCGAGGTGTACTCGGCGCCCGCGCTCGGCGATCGCTTCGGGGTGTCGGCCACGCCGGTGCGCGAGGCCATGCAGCAGCTCGCCCTCGAAGGGGCCGTCGAGGTCGTCCCGAACCGCGGCTTCCGCGTCATCGAGCGCGGTACCCGCGAACTGGCCGAACTCGCCGAGATCCGCGGGCTGATCGAGGTCCCCGTGATGCTCCGGCTCGCCCGCACCGTGCCCGCGGCGCGCTGGGCCGAGCTGCGTCCGCTCGCCGAGGCCACCGTCCGCGCCGCGTCCTCGGGCTGCCGCGCCACCTACGCCGAGACCGACCGCACCTTCCACCGCGCGGTCCTCGCCCTCGCGGGCAACGCCCAGTTGGTGCGCATCGCCGACGACCTGCACCGCCGCGCGCAGTGGCCGCTCGTCGGCGGTCCCGTCTCCCGGGGCCGCGCCGACCTGGTGGCGGACGCCGCCGAACACACCGCGCTCCTCGACGCGTTGACGGCCGGTGACCTCGCGGTCGTCCAGGCCCTGGTCCGGGAGCACTTCACCGGCGCGTCCTGACCGGCCCGTACGCAGCCGTCCTGAATCCGGCGGACATGTAACCGTCCGGAGCCCGTGCGTCACGGAGCCGTACGGTCCGCGCAACACTCTCCGCCGCCGGGAACCCGCACCGCCCGCGGCCGCGTGCCCCGGTGCACAGGTTCCGGGCGAGAGCCCGACCGCAACCGGGGGAGAGAGCCATGCCAGACCCGTCCTGGGCGGCGCAGCAGCAGGCGCAGCAGGCCGCTCAGCAGGCCCAGCAGATCCACCAGAACCATGTCCGCATCCACCGCAACGCGCACGACATGGCCCGCGTCCACGGGGGTTCGCCCCGCACGCACCGCCCGACGGCCCACACCGGCGCGGGACGTGGCGGCGGCCTCGGCGGCTTCCTGACGTTCCTCGTCGTGGTGGCCGTCGTCGTCTGCCTGGTCCGCGACCCCGGACTCCGCCACGACGTCACGACGTTCGCACGGGACCTGCTGGCACGGATCCAGAGCAGCTGACGGCTGCCCGCCCTCCCCGGCGGGCGCGCGACGGTGGCCACGGCCTCGCCGGGTCACCGGACCGCCCGTCCGCAGGGGCGCCGTTCACCCGTCGCGGGGCCACGCCGATCCGAACCGCCCGGCCCCGCCGTGGGCGCACGTGTCGCGCGTGCGCCCACGGGTCCGGTCAGGCCGTCGCCGCGGGCGGCGTCAACTGGGTCGCCAGCCAGGTGGGTACGCCCCCCAGCAGCCGAAACAGCCGGCCCGCCTCCGCGCGGAGCCGGGAGGCCTCCGGCTCCGACTCGGCGTCAGCGAGCGACGCCAGCGCCGGGGCCGTACCGACGAGATAGCCCAACTCCTCGCGGATGCGCAGGGACTCGGCGAAGCCGTGCCGGGCCTCCGCCAACTCCCCCTCCCGCAGGGCGAGTCCGGCGAGGTGCCGCCAGGTGAAGGACATCAGCAGTGGATCGTCCTGGGCGGTCGCGCCCGCGTGCGCCCGTCGGTACGCCGCCCGGGCCGCCTGCGGTGCCCTGGCCAGGTTCTCGGCGAGCAGTCCGCGCCGGAAGTCCAGCAGGGCCCGTCCGGGAGCGCCCGGCGCGATCAGGGCGGCGGCCCGGCCGAGTGCGGCACGTGCCTCGTCGGCCCGGTCGCGCACGCTCAGCAGGGTGGAGGCGTAGGCGAGTTGACCGCGTTCGCAGGCCGCCGCGCCGCGCTCGTCGTCGCTCTGCGCGAGGGCCTCGGCGGTGCGCAGCGCGTCCTCCGCCTCCGCCCACCCCTGCTCGGTGTAGAGACAGCGTTCGACGAGCAGTGAAGCTCTCTGGAGCGAGGCCTCCGCCGTGTGCGGCTGGAGCAGCGCCGCCGCGTCGGCCCAGCAGGCGCGCGAGCGCAGCCGCCATACCGCGGTCTGGAGTGGATCGTCCCCTGCAGTCGTTCCGGAACCAGACATGGCGGTATGCGCCACGTTGCCCTCCCCGAGCACACCATTGAGCTGTTGAGTGGTGGCATCTCAGCACGGATCACCGGGCCCGGCCAAGAGGGTGGGTGAAGGATTTCACAAAGTGGCGGGGCGGGGCCGGTCTCCCGGGACCCCGCCGCGGTTCAGCTCATCCGCAGGGCCAGGAAGAAGTCCAACTTGTCCTCCAGGCGCGACAGGTCACGGCTCGTCAACTGCTCGATCCGCCCGACGCGGTAGCGCAGCGTGTTGACATGCAGGTGCAGACGGGCCGCGCAGCGCGTCCAGGACCCGTCGCAGTCGAGGAACGCCTCCAGGGTGGGGATCAGTTCGGCGCGGTGCCGGCTGTCGTAGTCACGCAGCGGGTCGAGGAGCCGTGCGGTGAAGGCGCGTCGGACGTCGTCCGGCACGAAGGGCAGCAGCAGGACGTGCGAGGCCAGCTCCTGGTGCCCGGCCGCGCAGACCCGCCCGGGGCGTGCCGCGGCGACCCGGCGGGCGTGCCGGGCCTCCTCCAGGGCGCCGCGCAGCCCCTCGGCCGAGTGCACGGCGGCGCTCACCCCGAGCGTGAGCCGCCCGTCGTCGTTCAGCCCGGCCGACAGCGGGGCCCGTACGGCCTCCAGGAGCCGGTCGGCGTGCAGACCCGCGCCCGAGCCGTCGTCGTCGGCCGAGACCGCCGGGAGGGGGACCAGCGCGATGGCCTCGTCACCCGTGTGGGCGACGGCTATCCGGTCGGAATGTTCCGGCCCCGAGGACAGCGGGTCCACGAGGATCTCCTCCAGCAGCGTCTGGGCCACCGGACCCCCCTCGATGTCGCCGCCCTCCCACTCCACGCGCGCCACCACGACCTGCCAGTGCGGGGCCGCGCCGAGGCCCGGCAGCAGCACCGGCGCCGCGACCCGCAGCCGCGCCGCGATCTCGGCGGGCGCCGCGCCCGTCTGGACCAGCTCCAGGACCTCCTGCGCGAGCCGCCGCCGCACCGTGCGCGCCGCGTCCCGCCGATCCCGCTCCACGGCGATGAGTTGGGTGACGCCCTGAAGCAGGTCGAGGCGCTCCTCGGGCCAGTCCCCGGCGTCCGCCTCGACGGCGAGCAGCCAGTCGGAGAGCACCGTCTCGCGGACGTCGCGCGAGGCGGTCGCCGCGCGCGCCGCGGAGCGGATCGGGAAGAGCGAGTACGTCGCCGGGCCGACCGTGACCCGGTGCGGTCCACGGCGCCCGGTGCGGGCCGCCGCGAGGTGCTCGGCGGCCAGCCTGGCGCAGATGTCCGCGGGCAGCTCGCCGCCCGCCGCCTTCGACCCGGCGACGGTCCGTCCGGCGGGGGACAGCACCCAGGCGCGCAGGTCGAGGTCGGTGCCGAGCAGGTCGAGGACCACGTCGGGGCCCCCGCCGGCGGGGCCCGACGTCATCATCCGGCGGTGCCGGTCGACCACGGCGGCCAGGTCACCCGCCCGCTCGCCCGAGACCTGGCGCACGACGTGCTCGGTGATGGTCGCGAAGGCCACCGACTCGTTCACGGCGAACAGCGGCAGGCGGTGCCGGGCACAGGCGAGGACCAGGTCGTCGGGGATGTCACCCAGCTCCGCCTCACCCGCCGCGAGGCCCGCGACGCCGGTGCTCGCGAGGATGCGGACGAAGGGCTCGGAGTCGCTCGCGTCGTGCCGCCAGGCGAGGCCGGTGAGGACCAGCTCGCCGCCCGAGAGGTACCGGCTCGGGTCCTTGAGGTCCGTGGTCATCACACCGCGGACGGTGCGGTCGAGCTCGTCCTCGCCGCCGAGCAGCCGCAGGCCCAGCGCGTCGGTGTCCAGCAGTGCGCGCAGCCGCATTCTCGTCGCCGCCGTTCTTTGTCTCGAAATCTACGATGAAGCGTCGGTGAGGTCCCCGCGAGCGGGTCCCCGGGCCGCGCGGAGCCGGTCCGCGGGCGTCGGGCGTCAGTGAGCCGGTCCCCGGGTCGTGGCCTGGGCTTCCGCGAGCCGCGCCCACTGTCTCCAGAGGGCTGTGGTCACTGTTTCCAGGGGAAACCGGGGAGGTAACTGATGGCCTCCGTTCATACGAATCTACAAGATGCGCGCGCTGGCCAGCCAACTCCTTCATGGTTTCGGTGACTGACCCCCGTATGGGACAGCGCTGTGTACTGGCCTCACTCCGCGTTAACACCTCATGAACGAGCCGGGCCGCCCGCACACGATCTGGCTTGATCAGAACGACCGACGACACGAATGAAGAGAGCCACTCATGGACTTCCTTCGCCCCGCCAGCTGGGAGGAGGCGCTCGCCGCAAAGGCTGAGCACCCTACGGCTGTGCCGATTGCGGGTGGCACCGATGTGATGGTCGAGATCAACTTCGACCACCGCAGGCCCGAGTACCTGCTGGACCTCAACCGCATCGGCGAGCTGAGCGAATGGGAGGTCGGCGAGGAGAGCGTGCGTCTGGGCGCCTCCGTCCCGTACACCCACATCATGGAGAACCTGCGCGGCGAGCTGCCGGGCCTGGCCCTCGCCTCCCACACGGTGGCCTCCCCGCAGATCCGCAACCGCGGCGGAGTCGGCGGCAACCTCGGCACCGCCTCCCCGGCCGGCGACGCCCACCCCGCCCTGCTCGCGGCCGGCGCCGAGGTCGAGGCCGTCTCCGTCCGCGGAACGCGCCTGATCCCGATCGACGCGTTCTACACGGGCGTGAAGCGCAACGCGCTCGAGCCCGACGAGCTGATCAGGGCCGTGCACGTCAAGAAGGCGGACGGCCCGCAGCAGTACTCGAAGGTCGGCACCCGCAACGCGATGGTGATCGCGGTGTGCGCCTTCGGCCTGGCCCTGCACCCCGACACCCGGACGGTCCGCACCGGCATCGGCTCGGCGGCGCCGACCCCCGTCCGAGCCAAGGCCGCCGAGGAGTTCCTGAACGCCGCGCTGGACGAGGGCGGCTTCTGGGACAACGGAAAGATCATCACCCCGTCGGTCGCCAAGCAGTTCGCGGACCTGTGCTCCGCCTCCTGCAACCCGATCGACGACGTCCGCGGCACCGCGAGCTACCGCCGCCACGCGGTGGGCATCATGGCCCGCCGCACGCTGACCTGGACCTGGGAGTCGTACCGCGGCGGCGCCGCCCGCACGGAGGGAGTCGCATAATGCGCGTCAATTTCACGGTCAACGGCCGCCGGCAGGAGGCCGACGACGTCTGGGAGGGCGAGAGCCTCCTGTACGTCCTGCGCGAGCGTATGGGCCTGCCCGGTTCCAAGAACGCCTGCGAGCAGGGCGAGTGCGGATCCTGCACCGTCCGGCTGGACGGCGTGCCCGTCTGTTCGTGTCTGGTCGCCGCCGGACAGGTCGAGGGCCGCGAGGTCGTCACCGTCGAGGGGCTCGCCGACTTCGCCAAGCAGCGCGCGGAGCACGGGGGTTGCGCCACCGGCGCCTGCGGCACCGCGGAGAAGGGCGGGACCTCGCTCGACGCCGCCAAGGGCTGGGCCGCCAAGGGCCAGGACTCGCAGACCGGCGAGGGCACCGAACTCTCCCCGATCCAGCAGGCGTTCATCGACGCCGGCGCCGTCCAGTGCGGCTTCTGCACCCCGGGTCTGCTGGTCGCGGCCGACGAGATGCTGGAGCGCACCCCGAACCCGACCGACGCGGACATCCGCGAGGCGCTGTCCGGCAACCTGTGCCGCTGCACCGGCTACGAGAAGATCATGGACGCGGTCCGCCTGGCGGCCGCCCGGCAGTCCGAGGGGGTCTGACCATGGGAACCACCGGCACGCCCACGAACATCACGCAGGGCTCCAAGACCAAGGGCGGCATCGGCGAGTCCACGCTCCGCCCGGACGGCACCCTCAAGGTGACCGGAGAGTTCGCGTACTCCTCCGACATGTGGCACGAGGACATGCTGTGGGGGCAGATCCTGCGCTCCACCGTCGCGCACGCCGAGATCGTGTCGATCGACACCTCGGAGGCCCTCGCGCAGCCCGGCGTCTACGCCGTCCTGACCTACGACGACCTGCCCACCGCGGTGAAGACCTACGGCCTGGAGATCCAGGACACCCCGGTCCTCGCGCACGGCAAGGTACGCCACCACGGCGAACCCGTCGCGATCGTCGCCGCCGACCACCCGGAGACCGCGCGCCGCGCCGCCGCCAAGATCAAGGTGGAGTACAAGGAGCTGCCGGTCGTCACGGACGAGGCGTCCGCGACCGCGCCCGACGCGATCCTCATCCACGAGGGCCGCGACGACCACCACATCGGCCACGTCCCGCACCCCAACATCGTGCACCGGCAGCCGATCGTCCGCGGAGACGTCGAAGAGGCCGCCAAGAGGGCCGACTTCGTCGTCAAGGGCGAGTACACCTTCGGCATGCAGGACCAGGCCTTCCTCGGCCCCGAGTCCGGACTGGCCGTGCCCTCCGAGGACGGCGGCGTCGAGCTGTACATCGCCACCCAGTGGCTGCACTCGGACCTCAAGCAGATCGCACCCGTCCTCGGCCTGCCCGAGGACAAGGTCCGCATGACGCTCTCCGGCGTCGGCGGTGCCTTCGGCGGCCGCGAGGACCTGTCCATGCAGATCCACGCCTGCCTGCTGGCCCTGCGCACCGGCAAGCCCGTCAAGATCGTCTACAACCGCTTCGAGTCCTTCTTCGGACACGTCCACCGCCACCCCGCGAAGCTCTACTACGAGCACGGGGCGACCAAGGACGGCAAGCTCACCCACATGCGGGCCCGGATCGTGCTCGACGGCGGCGCGTACGCGTCGGCCTCCCCGGCGGTCGTCGGCAACGCCTCCTCGCTCAGCGTCGGCCCGTACGTCGTCGAGGACGTCGACATCGAGGCCATCGCGCTCTACACCAACAACCCGCCCTGCGGCGCGATGCGCGGCTTCGGCGCGGTCCAGGCGTGCTTCGCCTACGAGGCGCAGATGGACAGGCTCGCCGACCAGGTGGGCATGGACCGGGTCGCGTTCCGCCAGCTCAACGCCATGGAGCAGGGCACGCTCCTGCCGACCGGACAGCCCGTGGACTCGCCGGCGCCGGTCGCCGAACTCCTGCGCCGCGTCAAGGCGATGCCGCTGCCGCCCGAGCAGCAGTGGCTCGCCGCGGGCGAGGAGGCCGACGTACGCCAGCTCCCCGGCGGACTGTCCAACACCACGCACGGTGAAGGCGTCGTCCGCGGTATCGGATACGCGGTCGGCATCAAGAACGTCGGCTTCTCCGAGGGCTTCGACGACTACTCCACCGCCAAGGTCCGCATGGAGGTCGTCGGCGGCGAGCCGGTGGCCACCGTGCACACCGCGATGGCCGAGGTCGGCCAGGGCGGCGTCACCGTCCACGCGCAGATCGCCCGCACCGAGTTGGGCGTCACGCAGGTGACCATCCACCCCGCCGACACCCAGGTGGGCAGCGCCGGTTCGACGTCCGCGTCCCGTCAGACGTACGTCACCGGCGGCGCCGTCAAGAACTCCTGCGAGCTGGTCCGCGAGAAGGTCCTGGAGCTCGGCCGCCGCAAGTTCGGCACGTACCACCCGGCGTGGGCCACCGCCGAACTCCTGCTGGAGGGCGGCAAGGTCGTCACCGACGGCGGTGAGGTCCTCGCCCACCTGGCCGACGTGCTGGAGGGCGAGGCGGTGGAGATCGAGGCCGAGTGGCGGCACCGCCCCACCGAGGCCTTCGACCTGCGCACCGGCCAGGGCAACGGACACGTCCAGTACTCCTTCGCAGCGCACCGCGCCGTCGTGGAGGTGGACACCGAACTCGGCCTGGTCAAGGTCATCGAACTGGCCTGCGCCCAGGACGTCGGCAAGGCGCTCAACCCGCTGTCCGTCATCGGCCAGATCCAGGGTGGCACCACCCAGGGCCTGGGCGTGGCGGTCATGGAGGAGATCATCGTCGACCCGAAGACCGCGAAGGTGCGCAACCCCTCCTTCACGGACTACCTGATCCCCACCATCCTCGACACGCCGACCATCCCCGTCGACGTGCTCGAACTCGCCGACGACCACGCCCCGTACGGGCTCCGTGGCATCGGCGAGGCCCCGACTCTGTCGTCCACGCCGGCCGTCCTCGCGGCGATCCGGAACGCGACGGGTCTGGAGCTCAACCGGACGCCGGTGCGCCCCGAACACCTCACGGGCACCGTGTAGCACCGGCCGCGACTCTCCGGGCGGCGCAGGGAACGTCACACTTCACCGCGCCGCCCGGAGCACCCGGAACCGCACCGCTCGCGGGCCGGGTGCCGACAGAGAGCAGCACAACAGGCACGTACCGCAGCAGAGTTCCTCTGGTTTCACTCGTTCGTCTCGGGCCGTCCCCCGGGTCGTGCGGCCGAAGCACCTTCCCAAATCCCGTAACCGTGTTCGCGGTTCCAGCAGCCGTCAGGGCGGCTGTGGCGGGTGCCCCTTTGAACCTTGGGAGTAGGCCCACATGACCCAGCAGTCACTGGAGCCGAAGACCGCCGCGGCGGACGCGGGCGCGGGCAGCCGCGTTCCGGCCGGACGGTCTTGGCTCGACCGGTACTTTCACATATCCCAGCGGGGAAGCTCGATCGCGCGTGAGGTGCGTGGCGGCGTCACCACCTTCATGGCGATGGCGTACATCCTGCTGCTCAACCCCCTCATCCTGTCCGGCAAGGACGTGGCGGGGGACGTGCTCGGCCAGAAGGCGCTGATCACCGCGACCGCGTTCGCGGCGGCCTTCACCACGCTTCTCATGGGGTTCGTCGGCAAGGTGCCGCTGGCCCTGGCCGCCGGACTGTCCGTGTCCGGTGTGCTTTCCTCGCAGGTCGCCCCGCAGATGACCTGGCCGCAGGCCATGGGCATGTGCGTGATGTACGGCGCGGTCATCATGCTCCTGGTCGTCACCGGCCTGCGCGAGATGATCATGAACGCGATCCCGCTGGCGCTCAAGCACGCCATCACCATGGGCATCGGCCTGTTCATCGCCCTCATCGGCCTCGTGAAGGCCGGCTTCGTCCACCAGGGCAAGGCGACCCCGGTCAGCCTGGGTGCCACCGGTGAACTCGCCGGCTGGCCCGTCCTGCTCTTCGCCGCCACCCTGCTGCTGATCTTCATGCTCCAGGCGCGCGGCGTCCCCGGCGCGATCCTCATCGGGATCATCTCCGGCACCGTCCTCTCGGTCGTCCTCAACGCCACCGGGGTCATCGACCCCGAGCAGTGGGCCAGCGGGGCACCCGAGCTGCACGGCAGCGCGGTCTCCATGCCGGACTTCTCGCTCTTCGGACACGTGGAGTTCGGCGGATGGGGCGGGGTCGGCGCGATGACGGTCGGCATGATCGTCTTCACGCTGGTGCTCGCCGGGTTCTTCGACGCGATGGCCACCATCATCGGCGTCGGCACCGAGGCCAACCTGGCCGACGCACAGGGCCGGATGCCGGGCCTGTCGAAGGCGCTGTTCATCGACGGAGCGGGCGGCGCGGTCGGCGGTGTGGCCGGAGCCTCCGGTCAGACGGTCTTCGTGGAGTCCGCGACCGGCGTCGGCGAGGGGGCCCGCACCGGCCTCTCCTCCGTCATCACCGGCCTGTTCTTCGCGGCCTGCCTCTTCTTCACCCCGCTCACGGCGATCGTGCCCGGCGAGGTCGCGGCAGCGGCCCTGGTGGTCATCGGCGCGATGATGATGATGAACGCCCGCCACGTGGACTGGGCCGACCGGGCCACCGCGATCCCCGTGTTCCTCACCGTGGTGATCATGCCCTTCACCTATTCGATCACCGCGGGCGTGGCGGCCGGTGTGATCAGTTACGTCGCCATCAAGATCGCCCAGGGCAAGGCACGGGAGATCGGGGCCTTCATGTGGGGTCTCACGGTGATCTTCTTCGTCTACTTCGCGCTCAACCCGATCGAGAGCTGGATGGGCGTCCACTGACGCTCCGGCTCGCTCCACGCAACCGCTGTTAAGGAGACCGAGATGCTGGACATCGCCGAAGAGCTGCACCGGTGGGTCGAGCAGGGCCGTGACTTCGCCGTCGCCACCGTCGTGGCGGTCGGCGGCAGCGCGCCCCGCCAGCCGGGCGCCGCACTGGCGGTCGACGCCGAGGGCACGGCCATCGGCTCGGTCTCGGGCGGTTGCGTGGAGGGGGCGGTCTACGAGCTGTGCCGGCAGGCCCTGGAGGACGGCGACACCGTCCTCGAACGCTTCGGCTACAGCGACGACGACGCCTTCGCGGTCGGACTGACCTGCGGAGGTGTCATCGACATCCTCGTCACCCCGGTCCGCGCGCGGGACACCGCCCGCCGGGCCGTGCTCGCGACGGCGCTGGCCGCCGTCGCGGACGGGCAGGCGACGGCCGTCGCACGGATCGTGAGCGGCCCCGCCGACCTGATGGGCCGCGCCCTCCTCGTACGATCCGACGGAACGTACGAGGGCGGCTTCGGCGCCCACCCCGAACTCGACCGCACGGTGGTGGGCGAGACGGTGGCCCAGCTGGACGCGGGCCGCACCGGCACCCTGGAGATCGGAGAGCAGGGCTCTCGTTGCGGAGCACCGCTCACCGTCCTCGTGGAGTCGTCCGTCCCGCCGCCGCGCATGATCGTCTTCGGCGCGATCGACTTCGCCTCGGCACTGGTCCGCATGGGCAAGTTCCTCGGCTACCGCGTCACCGTGTGCGACGCCCGCCCGGTGTTCGCGACCCGGACCCGCTTCCCCGACGCCGACGAGATCGTCGTGGACTGGCCGCACCGCTACCTGGAGAGCACGGACGTCGACGCCCGGACCGTCCTGTGCGTCCTCACCCACGACGCCAAGTTCGACGTCCCGCTGCTCCGGCTCGCCCTGCGACTCCCGGTGGCGTACGTCGGCGCCATGGGCTCCCGGCGCACCCACCTCGACCGCAACCAGCGGCTCCGCGAGGTCGGCGTGACCGAGCTGGAGCTCGCCCGCCTCAGGTCGCCCATCGGCCTGGACCTCGGGGCACGCACCCCCGAGGAGACCGCGCTGTCCATCGCCTCGGAGATCGTGGCCAACCGGCGCGGTGGCAGCGGCACTTCACTGACCGGCGCCCACACGCCGATCCACCACGACCCGAACTCGGTCCCGGCCCGCCGCATCGGCTCGGTGGCCTGAGCGGCGACCCGCGCGAGGCCCGTCACGGACAGTGGCGGGCCTTTTCCGTCACCTCGCCCGGGTGCCGACGTGGCTCGCGTCGCGCCCCGCCGGTCCTCACGCGCCGACTCCCGGCGCGCGACCCTCCCCTCGCGTTCCGCCGATTCCGCCACGTGTATTGACGTAGGCATGCTGCTCGGCGAGTCTCCTGTGGGAGCGCTCCCGCACGTCCCTCGTGACCGTTGTGACCCAGGAGTGAACCCCGATGAGACGACGTACCCCCACATGGCTCGCGGCCGTGTCCCTCGGCCTCACGGCCCTGCTCGGCGCACCCCCGGCGCACGCCGCGGAGAGCCCGGACGCCGCGGGGCGCGGGCCCGCGCTGTACGTCCCGGACGCCAACCCGGCCGCGTACCGGCAGGCCCTCGACCTCGCCAAGGCAGGCCAACTCCGCGACGCGGCAGGCATCCTGACGATGGTGAACACCCCGCAGGCCGTGTGGTTCGGCGACCAGACGCCGGCCGAGGTGGAGCGGCAGATCAGGGCGGTGGTGCGGGACGCGGGCCGCGATCACGCGACCGTGGTGCTCGCCCTGTACAACATCCCCGGCCGTGACTGCGCCAACTACTCGGCGGGCGGGGCCGCGAACACAGCGGAGTACGAGGAGTGGATCGACGCCGTGGCGCGGGGGATCGGCCACGGCGACACGATCGTCACCCTCGAACCCGACGCCCTCGCCCTGCTGCCGTCCGACTGCGGCCAGGACGACGCGCAGGGCACGAAGACCGCCGCCCGCTACACCGAGGTCAACTACGCGGTCGACACGCTGGAGCCGCTGTCCGGGACACGGGTCTACCTCGACACCGGACACCCGGGCTGGCACACGGTCGACTCCATCGTGCCGCGCCTGATCAAGGGCGGGGTCGCCCGGGCCTCCGGCTTCTACACCAACGCCTCGAACTACAACACCGACGACGCCAACTCCTGGTACGGCAAGCTGATCTCGTCCTGTCTGGCGTACGCCGCCGGTGGGGGAGACGTCGCGGCGTGCCCGAGTCAGGGGTGGCCGCGGGTCGACGCGCAGGCCTGGCTCGACACGCACGTGCACACGCCCGCCTCACGGATGAAGCACTTCGTCACCGACTCCAGCCGCAACGGCCGGGGCCCCTGGACCCCGCCCGCGGGCAAGTACACCGACGCGCAGGACTGGTGCAACCCGCCGGACCGAGGCCTCGGCGCGCGCCCGACGCTGCGCACGGGAGACCCGTTGCAGGACGCCCGCCTGTGGATCAAGACGCCCGGCGAGTCGGACGGCCTCTGCCTGCGGGGAACGGCGGGCCCGCAGGACCCGGAGCGCGGGACGGTCGACCCGGACGCGGGGGACTGGTTCCCGCAACAGGCCCTGGAACTGGCGCGGTTGGCCAACCCGCCGCTTCTGTAGGCGAGTTGACGCTCGGTGGACTCGGTGCCCCGCCGCTCCCGGGCGGTGGGACGCCGCTGTCGGTGAGGCGGTGCCGTTCCCCGGCCCTTGGACGGTGCCGCCCGCTGACCGACCGTGAACCGGGGGCTGTTCGTCGGGGCCGGGCAGGTGCCGCGGACGAGAGCCGACGAGACCGGGGGGGAAGTCCACGCCGGGAGTCCCCGCCCCGCGGCCAGGCGTTGTCAGTCCTGCCGCAGCAGCGCGTCCGTCGCCCGCCCGAACATCCACCGCGCCGACCGTTCCAGCGGGCGGTCGGCGAGGCCGGGCAGTCCCCGTACGTTCACGTCCTCGCGCCAGACCACCCGTGAACCCCCGTCGTCCTTCGGGTGGACCTCGATCTCGGCCCACCCGGTGACGAACCTGCCGCGCTTCTCCAGCCGGCAGCGCCCCGGGCCCCCGTCGAGCGGTGGCCGCCAGACGGTGACCTCCATCGGGTCGTCGAACCCGAGGAACCCGATCCCCGACCGCGCCACGAACACCGTGCCCGGCCCGGTCGGCGGCGGGGTGCGCACGGTGACCCGGGTCAGCGGGACGACGTCCGCGTGCCGGGGCCAGTCGGTCAGGCGGCGCCAGCTGTCGGCGACGGAGTGCCGGGACGCTCGTTCCAGGACGAAGAGGACCACGGAACGAGCCTAAGGGCGGACCCGGCCGGAAGCGCGACCCGGGCGGGACGGCGTCGTCGAGTCGGAGCCCTGGCCGGAGGTGCGCCCGCGCCCGCGGACGAGGCCGGCCCGTGCCCGAGTCGGGGGCCGAGCCCGAGGCGGAGTCGGCGCCGGGCGCCCCGAGTGTGCCGTCGCGCGCGGTCCGCGTCGGTGCGCGGTCAGGGCCGGTACACGGTGCCCGGCTCGGCCTTCCCCGGCGCCAGCAGTTGGGGGACGGTGACGAACACGTACCCGCGTTCCTTCAGCGCGTCGATGATCCCGGGCACCGCGGGCACCGTGCCCGGATAGAGGTCGTGCAGCAGGATGATCCCGTCCCGGGACGACTGCTGCAGGACGCGCTTCGTGATCAGCGCGGAGTCGTCCGTCTGGTAGTCCTTGGCCGTCACGCTCCACAGGACCTCCGCGAGCCCCTCCTCGCGCGCGATCCGGTGCACGGTGTCGTCCGTGCGGCCCTGCGGCGGACGCATCAGCGTCGGCTTGTGGCCGGTGAGCCGTTCTATGGCCTCGTCCGGGCGCCGCAGCTCCTCCCGTATCTCCTTCGGGGATATCCGGGTGAGGATCCTGTGGTCCCAGGTGTGGCTGGCCACCTCGTGGCCCTCGGCCGCCATGCGTCGGACCAGATCCGGGTACTTCTCGATGTGCCGCTTGCCCAGCAGGAAGAACGTCGCCGGGACCTTCTTCTCCTTGAGGATGTCGAGCAGCCGTGCCGAGTGCTCGCTCGGGCCCGCGTCGAAGGTCAGCGCGATGCACTTGGCCTTCCGGCAGTCGACGGCCCCGAACCCCGCCCGCAGTACGGCGTCCTCCGCGTCGGCCCGCGCGGCGCTCGGCGCGGTGGTGTGCAGCGTCGTGCATCCCGTGAGCGGGAGGGCCAGAGCGACGGCGGCGGAGATCGCGGCCACGGCACGGAACCCGGGCAGGGGTCTTTTCATCTTCCAGGGCAGAGAAGGCATGCGCGCACTATACATACCGTGTATACACGGTATGTATAGTGCTCCGTGCTGGGCTGCCTCGCTGGTCAGGGGCTTTTTTGGGCCTGGCCGACGGCTCGGGCGGCGCTCTTCGGGGAGTGCTCGGCCCGCAAGGGAAACCCCGCCGTCCGCAGGACCCGGCGTTCCGCGTCGACCGCGAACACCTCGCAGCCGGGACGGGCCGCCGTCCGCGCGACGCCCCCCGGATCCAGGGCGAAGGCCGCCGGCGCGGTGGCGTCCGCCTCGGTCGGCGCGGGCGCCACCACGGTGACGCCGAGCAGCCCGGCCGCCGGACGGCCGGTGCGGCCGTCGAGGATGTGGTCGCCCCGCTCGTGGCGCGCGGACGTGGCCACCGCCCCGTCGGTGATCTCCACCACCGCGCACAGCCGGTCGGCCCGCTCCGGATGGCGCACCCCGACGCTCCAGGGACCGCCGGCGACCACCACGTCACCGCCGGCGCTGACACGGAACCGGCGGACGCCCGAAGGCCGACAGGCCCTGGGTCGTTCGGGGTGACCCGGGCGACCGTCTCGCGTCTCCGGGACGCGGGTCGCTCCTGCGGGCGGACGCGGGGCGGTCAGACGAGCTTGCGCAGGGTGTCCGGGCCCGGCGGCTTGTGTCCCGGGCGTCGTACGCCGGCCGTGCGGCCCACGAGCAGGGCCAGCGACAGGAGGCGCCGCCAGTCGAGGGCGGGCTTCGCCGTCGGGACACCGGGCCGGTTCTTCGGGACGCGCACACGCAACGCACCCGGCTCGACCCGGCAGTGCACCGGCGTCGGCAGGACCATCGCCTCGCCGTCGATGCCGACCTCCAGTTCGTCGCTGTCCGCGCCGACGACCACCTCGCGCGCGGTGAGGACCGAGAGGCCGCCCGGGTCCGGGGCGAGCAGCAGGGCCGCGGCCTCCACGGCGCTGTCGACCTTGACGCCGAGGATGCCGAGCAGCCCCGAGTCGAGTCGCTCGCGGCGGCCCAGGCCGGCGGACTCGTTCGTGCGGTAGGGGTTGTTGCTCACCAGCAGCGCCTGGGGTGCGTCGAGGGTCGTGCCGGCGGCCTCCGCGGTCAGCTGCGGCCCGCGCTGGCGGGTGAGCAGGTCCGGGAGGAGCTGCAGTGAGGTGCCGATCTTGTCGTCCCGGTAGGCGGGATCCTGGACGACGGCGGCGTAGGCGCCGAACGACGCGTTGTTGACGAAGGGGTGGCCCCCCGCGAAACCGAGGTCGACGCGCAGCTCGACGCCGTTCGGCAGGGCGTCGAGACAGGTGGACGGGTCGTCGCGGTCGAGACCCAGGTCCATCGCGAAGTGGTTGCGGGTGCCGGCCGAGATCACCAGGAACGGCAGCCCGTGTTCGACGGCGACGGCCGCGACGAGCGCCTGCGTCCCGTCGCCGCCCGCGACGCCCAGCAGATCCGCGCCGTCCGCGACCGCCTGCCGGGCCAGCTCGGTCACGTCCTGGTGGTTCTCCGGGTCGAGCAGCACGACCCGCGCACCGAGCCGCTCGGCCTTCTCCACGAGACCGAACTGCTCCACCTTGCCGCCGCCGGAGCGCGGATTCATCAGGACGAACGGCCGTCGCGGCGGTGGGGTGCGGTGTTCCTTCATGGGCCGGACCCGGCCCCGGGCGCTCCGCAGCGCGTACCGGCCGCACCAGACCGCGAGGATCCACAGCACGGGCGACAGCAGCAGCGTCCACAGCAGCGTGACCGCGAGGACCACGATGACGCCGAGGGGTACGGCGATCGCCAGCAGCCCCGCGATCCAGCGCGCGGGGCCGCGCCGGGTGAGCATCCACCACAGCGCCGCCGCCGCGACGGCCATGCCGACGACGGCGGCGATCAGGAGCAGCACACCGCGCAGCCCACCGGTGAAGAGCGGCACGGCCACCGCGAGCGCCGCCGCGGCGAGCGACGCCCTCGCCGCCCACCGCTCGCGGGCCGGGGGTCTCGTGTCCGTCATCGTTCCTCCACCGCTCGGTCACTCACGCTCTGACCTCACCGTACGAGAGGAACCGCGCCGCCGGTCACGCGGACCCGGTCGGCCGGGCCCGGCCGGTTCGTCGAACCCGTGCTCCGGGCGGCCACGCCGGCTGCGCCCACCGCTCCCTCAGGGGGCGGTGACAGCGCCGTCCGCGCGCTTCGCGGAGGGGCCGGGACGGGTGCGCGCGTCGGGTGGGATCAGCTCGCCGTGCCCCGCTCCGCAGACGACCGCCGTACGGACCTGCTCGCCGCAGCCGTCGTGCACGACCTCCAGGGGCGGGCCCTCGGGATCCGCCGTGTAGCGGTCGCCCCACTGCTTCAGAGCGATCATGGCGGGCCACAGCTCCCAACCCTTGCGCGTGAGCCGGTACTCGTACCGGGTGCGGCTGCCCGGTTCGCTGTACGGGACGGTGTCCAGGATCCCGGCCGCGACGAGCTTCCGCAGCCGGTCGGCCAGCACGCTCTCGGACAGACCGACATGACGGCGGAAGTCGTCGAACCGCCGCACGCCGTTCATGGAGTCCCGCAGGACCAACATCGACCACTTCTCGCCGATCAGGTCGAGCGTCCGCTGGACCGTGCAGTTGTCGGTGCTGGTGTCGAGCCACGTCATGGGGCCCATCGTAGGCTGGCTGTGTCATTGACAGCCAGGTCCCGTCCTGGCTAACTTCGAAAAAAGAAGGCAGATCGGGCCGAGCGAAACGGGGAGAGTCATGGGCAGGTCACGCACGTACGACTGGGAGGACCCGGCCGTCTCCGCGTCAGCCGTCGGGCACTACAGCGGGCTCGACTTCCTCCGCGAGGTGCAGGCAGGACGCCTCCCCGCGCCACCGATCGCGGCGACCCTCGGCATGACCCTCGACGAGGTCGAGCACGGCCGCGCCGTCTTCTCCCTGGTCCCGGGGGAGGAGCACTACAACCCCATCGGCAGCGTCCACGGCGGGGTGTACGCCACCCTGCTCGACTCCGCCGCGGGGTGCGCCGTGCAGTCCGTGCTGCCCCCGGCCATGGGCTACACGTCGCTGGACCTGACCGTGAAGTTCCTGCGGCCGGTCACCGTGGACACCGGCAGGATCCGCGCGGTCGGCACCGTCCTCAACAGCGGCCGCCGTACGGCCCTCGCCCAGGCGGAACTCCTCGACGAGGCCGACCGGCTGCTCGCCCACACCACCAGCAGCTGCCTGCTGTTCCCCGTCCCCGTCTGAGCGTCACGGGAACGGACCGGCCCTACAGGGGGGTGTGACCCTCCAGGTACTGCCGTACGGCAGGGGGCAGTCCGGTGCCGATGGCCTCCGCGAACGGGGTCCAGCGGAGCTGCTCCGCACTGAGCCGGGCCTCCGCCGAGGGGGTGTCGCTCAGCAGCCGGCACACCACGGTCGACGGGCCGGCCACCGGCCCCTCCACCGCCTCGCCGTCCGCCTCCAGGAGCGAGGAACCGTCCACGAGGTAGCCGGTGAGTTCGTAGACCACGCGCGCCGCCGTGGCCTGCGGGCGCTCGGCCAGTTCCGGGGGTCCCGACGGCAGCCCCAAGCCGTTCGGCGCGTCGACGAGCAGCAGCAGGCCGTCGTCCACGACGACCGCCTCCACCGTGTCCCGGGCGGTCTGCTCCAGTGTCATGGCCCAACCGTTCCTTCCGTAGCCGCGCTACCGTCGGGCCGGTCCCGTCCGGGTGCTCCGTTCCTACCCGGCGGGCGTCGGTTCACGCGGCGCGGGCACCTCCCGGCGCCGGAGCCTCCGCCCCCGCTCGTTCCCACCGGGCTGCGGCGTCCCAACGGGACTAACGTGGCGGCGTATGAGGATGACGCTCCCCCTGGACGCGGTGCCGCGCCTCACCGGCGCGGTGGTGCTCGGTGCCGCGGTCGGCGTGGCCGTGGGACTGCCGACCGACGTCCTGCTGGGACTGCTGGCCGGGATCGCGGCGACGGAGCTGTTCTTCGTCCTGGCGGGCTGGGTGGTGCTGTGGCCCATGGACGCCGCGGCCACCCGGCGCAACACACGGCGCGAGGACTTCCGGCCCGTGACCGACGAGTTCGTGGTGGTGGCGGTCGCCCTGTGCGGGCTGTTCGCGATCGTGCTGCTGCTCGTGCGCGGAGGCAGGGCGGACGACGGACACGCGGCGGCCGTCACGGCCCTGTGCGGCGTCTTCCTCGCCTGGTCCGCGCTGCACCTGATGTACGCCACCCGCTACGCCTACCTGTACTACGAGCACGACGGCGGCATCGACTTCAATTCCGACGACCCGCCCTCGTACCGCGACTTCTTCTATTTCAGCTACAACCTCGGAATGACCTATCAGGTCTCCGACACCGACGTGTCGAGTTCCGAGATCCGTTCCATCGTGCTCAGACATTCCCTCCTCTCGTACGTGTTCGGCACCAGCATTCTCGCCACGGCCATCAACGTCGTCGTCGGAATCGTCAGCGGCTGACGTGACGGGAGCCGGACGCACGCGCTGACGTGTTCACGGCACCGGGCGTTCGGATCTCGTGCGGATTCCTCCGGCACGCAGCAGGATGGGGAAAGAACCGACCGTCCCGCACGCGAGGGACACTGGCGCGTCTTACGAGGAGGCCGACTCTTGGCTGAGCGACAGGCCGTCATCTCCCGACCGGCCAGGGCCACCGTCTTCCTCGTCCTCACCGTCACGCCGGGACACGAGGACACGGTCCGCGACCTCCTGGAGGACGTGTCGGGCCTGCGCCGCTCCGTCGGCTTCCGCGCGCCCGGCGACCGGCTCGCCTGCATCGTGGGCATCGGCTCCGACGTCTGGAACCGGCTGTTCGACGGGCCCCGCCCGCAGGAGCTGCACCCCTTCACCGAGTTGAACGGCAAGCGGCACCGGGCCCCGTCCACCCCCGGCGACCTCCTCTTCCACCTCCGGGCCGACCGGATGGACCTCTGCTTCGAACTGGCCCGGCTCATCATGGAGCGCCTCGACGGCGCGGTCACGACCGTCGACGAGGTCCACGGGTTCAAGTACTTCGACGAGCGCGACCTGCTCGGCTTCGTCGACGGCAGCGAGAACCCGGAAGGGCGGCTCGCCACCGACTCCGTGTTCGTCGGCGACGAGGACCCGGACTTCGAGGGCGGCAGTTATGTGATCATCCAGAAGTACCTGCACGACATGGCCGCCTGGAACGCCCTGCCCGACACCGAGCAGGAGAAGGTCATCGGGCGCACGAAGGCGGCCAACGTCGAGCTCCCCGACGACGTCAAACCCGCCGACTCCCACGTCGCGCTCAACACCATCACCGACGACGACGGCGACGAACGCAAGATCGTGCGGGAGAACATGCCGTTCGGCACGCTCGGCGAAGGCGAGTTCGGCACCTTCTTCATCGGCTACGCGCGCACCCCCGACGTGACCGAGCAGATGCTGCGGAACATGTTCCTCGGCGACGGCCCGGCCCCGCACGACCGCATCCTCGACTTCTCGACCGCGATCACCGGCTGCCTCTTCCACGTCCCGACCGTCGACTTCCTCGACGACCTGCCCGCCGCCCCCGGCGAGGAGCAGGCGGACGTTCCCGCGGCCCCCGGCGAGGAGACGGCGGCGGACCCGCCCGCCCCTCCCGCGGAGCGGCCCACGGCGAACGGCTCGCTGGGCATCGGCAGCCTCAAAGGAGTCTGAACATGACCACGTTCGACGGCACCGGCAACCTGCACCGCGAACTCGCCCCCATCACGCCCGCCGCCTGGGCCGAGATCGAGGACGAGGCGCGCCGCACCTTCCGGCGCAACCTCGCCGGACGGCGCGTCGTGGACGTCACCGGCCCCGAAGGCCCGGAACTCGCGGCCGTGGGCACGGGCCACCTCTCCGGCATCGACGGGCCCTCACCCGGGGTCACCGCCCGGCTCCGCCACGTCCAGCCCCTCGTCGAGCTGACCGTGCCGTTCCGGGTGGGCCGCGACGCCGTCGACGACGTCGACCGGGGCGCCAAGGACTCCGACTGGCAGCCGGTCAAGGACGCCGCCCGCACCATGGCGTTCGCCGAGGACCAGACCGTCTTCAACGGCTACGCCGCCGCGAGCGTCGACGGGCTGCGGGCCCGCACCTCCAACCCGGTGCTCCGCCTGCCCGCCGAGCCGCGCGACTTCCCCGACGCCGTCAGCCACGCCCTGAGCACCCTGCGGCTGGCCGGCGTCCAGGGCCCGTACACGCTGCTGCTGGGCGCCGAGGCGTACACGGCGGTCAGCGAGACCTCCGACCACGGTTACCCCATCGCCGCCCACCTCGGCCGGATGCTCGACGGCCGGCTGGTCTGGGCGCCCGCCGTCGAAGGGGCCTTCCTGCTCACCACCCGGGGCGGCGACTACGAACTGCGGCTCGGCGAGGACCTCGCCATCGGGTACACCTCGCACGACGCCGACGGCATCGACCTGTACTTCCGCCAGACCCTGACCTTCCTCGTCTACACGGACGAGGCCGTCGTGGCCCTCGACCCGTGGACCGACGCCGGCACGGACAAGGGCTGACAGGGACCGACCGGCACCGACAGGCGCCTCGGCGGACCGACGTCCGCTTCGGGTACGCGCGGTCCGGTCCCGTCGGTCTGCCCAACCCGCTTTTCCCCGAGGCGAGTTCACCGTGCGCGGGTGAATTGGCGCGGCCGACGGACCCGGCCCGAGCGGTCTCCCCTCCGGTTGCGGAGCAATAGGCCCCGCGAAATGGTGGAGAGTACTCATCGCCGCTCCGGGAGCTGCTCATGTCGATGTCGACGTACGGTTTCGGCTCGTCCGATCCTTTCGGCGAATTGCTGAACCGCTTTTTCGGTATGTCACCCGCGTCGTCCCCACCCGCGGTGCAGCGCGTGCCGATCGGTCGGCTGCTGACCGAGTCCTCGCAGGAGCTGCTCAACCTGGCCGCGCAGCGGGCCATGGAGGACGGCACCTCCGACCTCGACACGGAACACCTGCTCTGGGCCGCCACGAAGGTGGAACCCTCGCGCTCGCTGCTGGCCCAGGCCGGAGTCGATCCCGACGCCCTCGCGGCGCAGCTGGCCGAGGTGCTGCCCCGGGAGGCCAGTGAGCCGTCGTCGGAGCCGGGCCTCACCCCGGCGGCCAAGCGCACCCTCGCCACCGCCTACGCCCGCTCGCAGGCCTCCGGGGTCTCCTACATCGGCCCCGAGCACATCCTGGGCGCCCTGCTCGGCGACGCCGACAGCGGCGCCGCCCAGCTCCTGCGCGCCGACGGACAGGACGCGCAGAAACTGGCGGGCCTGACCGAGCGCGCCGCACGCCAGGAGAACCGCGCGTCCGCCGAGCCCGACCAGCCCGCGACGACCCTGGACGAGTTCGGGCGGGACCTGACCGAAGAGGCCAAGGCGGGAAAGCTCGACCCGGTGGTCGGGCGGGCCGAGGAGATCGAGCAGACCATCGAGATCCTCTCCCGCCGCTCCAAGAACAACCCCGTCCTCATCGGCGAGCCCGGCGTCGGCAAGACCGCCATCGTCGAGGGGCTCGCCCAGCGCATCGTCTCCGGTGACGTCCCCGAGACCCTGAAGGGCAAGCGCGTCGTCTCGCTCGACCTGTCCGGCATGGTCGCCGGCGCCCAGTACCGCGGGCAGTTCGAGGAACGCCTGAAGAAGGTCATCGAGGACGTCCAGGACTCGGACGGCGAGATCATCCTCTTCATCGACGAACTCCACACCGTGGTCGGCGCGGGCGCGTCGGGCGAGAGCTCGATGGATGCCGGCAACATGCTCAAGCCCGCCCTGGCGCGCGGAGAACTGCACGTCGTGGGCGCCACGACCATCGACGAGTACCGCAAGTACGTCGAGAAGGACGCCGCGCTCGAACGCCGCTTCCAGCCGGTGCTGGTCCCGGAGCCGACGGTCGAGGAGACCGTGCAGATCCTGGAGGGACTGCGCGACGCCTACGAGGCGCACCACCAGGTCCGTTTCGCCGACGGCGCCCTCGCCGCGGCGGCCGAGCTGTCCGACCGCTACATCAGCGACCGGTTCCTGCCCGACAAGGCGATCGACGTGATGGACCAGGCGGGCGCGCGGGTACGGCTGCGCAGCGCGAGCCGCTCGACCGAGGTCGCCGAACGCGAGGACCGCATCGCCAAACTGCGCCGCGAACGCGACCAGTCCGTCGCCGCCGAGGACTTCGAGCGGGCGGGCCGGCTCAAGCAGCAGATCGCCGAGGCCGACGGGGAACTCGCGGGCATCGAGGAGCGCCGCGCAGGCGTCGTGTCCGTCACCGCCCGCGACATCGCCGACATCGTGTCCCGGCGCACCGGCATCCCCGTCTCCCAACTCACCGCCAGCGAGAAGGAGAAGCTCCTCAAGCTGGAGGAGGAGATGCACTCCCGCATCGTCGGCCAGGACGAGGCGGTCACCGCCGTGTCGCAGGCGGTACGCCGCAACCGCGCCGGCATGGGCGACCCCAACCGTCCCGTCGGCTCCTTCCTCTTCCTCGGCCCGACCGGCGTCGGCAAGACCGAACTGGCCAAGACCCTCGCCGAACTGCTCTTCGGCGACGAGAACCGCATGACCCGCTTCGACATGAGCGAGTTCCAGGAGAAGCACACGGTGGCCCGCCTGGTCGGCGCCCCTCCCGGCTACGTGGGCTACGACGAGGCCGGCCAGCTCACCGAGAAGGTCCGCCGACAGCCGTACAGCGTGGTGCTGTTCGACGAGGTGGAGAAGGCGCACCCCGACATCTTCAACACGCTGCTCCAGATCCTCGACGACGGACGGCTCACGGACGGCCAGGGCCGCACCGTCGACTTCCGGCACTGCGTCGTGATCATGACCTCCAACATCGGCGCGCACCTCATCCTCGACCACAAGGGCGACGTGTCCGAGCTGAAGGACGTGCTGATGGACGAGTTGCGGACCCGGTTCCTGCCGGAGTTCCTCAACCGCATCGACGACATCATCATCTTCCACGGCCTCAGCGAGGACGACCTCGGCGAGATCGTCGACCACCTGCTCGGCCAGAGCGAACGCCGGGTGCACGCGCAGGGCATGAAGCTGGAGGTGACGGACGCGGCCAAGAAGCTGCTCGTCGCCCACGGCCACCAACCCGAGTTCGGCGCACGCCCGTTGCGGCGGACCATCCAGACCGAACTCGACAACCGCATCGCGGAACTGCTGCTCAGCGGCGAGGCCGAACCCGGCGACACGATCGTCGCCGACGTCCGGGACGACACGGTCGACTGCACCGTACGCAAGGGCGACGGCCCGGCGGACGAGGACCGGGGGAACGGCGGCACCGCGGACGGGCAGGACGGCGTGACGAACGACGGGACGGAGGACTCCTGACACCGAAAGGCGTGCCCGCGCGGGCGAACGTCCGCCCCGGGCAGTCCATTTGAGGAGGCTGCGCATGACGCACCACAAGTCCAACCGAGCTGTCGAAGGCGATCCGGAGCACGGCCACAGCAGGGGAATGCCCCGGCGGGTCGACGAGGACGAGCTCCAGGCGCGTACGGAACGCGACCGGCGTGAGGTCGGTCTGCCGGGCGGGCCCACGGAGGACCCGGACGCCGAGTACCGGCAGGAGCGCGAGGAGATCGACCGCGAGGTCGGCACCGGTGAGATGCCCTCCGGCAGGGTCACCCGGCGTGAACGGGATCCCTTCCCGCCGTCGCACTACGAGCGCTGAACGAACGACGACGGCCGACCGCGGGACCACGCTCAGCGTGGTCCCGCGGTCGGCCGTCCGTCGTCCTCGTCCGGTGACCCGCTGTCAGCCGTCGCTGCCGGGCGCGGTCCCGTCGCCGAGGGAGACCACCTCCGCGCTCTCCTCGCCGTCGGGAGCGTCGAAGACCACCGTGTCCCCGGGCCGACGGCCGAGCAGTACGCGCCCGAGGGGGCTGTCGGCGGTGACCAGCGTCCTGTCCTGCGCCACGGCGGTCTCGCCGATCTGTACGGTCTCCACGCTGCCGTCGCCGAACCGGACGGTGACCGTGCTGCCCACCCCGACCAGACCGGTGGGCGGAGGCCCCGCCACGTCCGCCTGACGCAGCCGCGTGGTGATGTCCCTGATGCGATCGTCCAGCCGCCGCTTGTCGTCGGCGCGCTGCAACTCGTCCGCCTCGTCGGCACGGTCGCCCACGTCGGCGTCCGAACCCCGCAGGGTCGCGGCGACGGTGTCGCGCTCGGTGTGGAGGTCGGCGAGTTCCTGTTCGAGGGCCTGCCGGGCGGTCTCGCTGATCGGCGCTGGGTCGCTGGCCATGCCTGCTCCTCGGGATAGGGAACTGCTCGACATCACGTGCACGACGTCGCAAACATGTCGATCGTAGGTCGAATCGCGACGATATGTGATGTATGGAATCGTGGGACGCGGTGTTCCCCGACCATCCGGACACCTCGCGGTGTCCCGCGAGTGAGGGAGGTCCCGCATGTCGTCGAAGCGACGCCGGAAGAAGAAGAGCAGGCGCAAGCACGCAGCGAACCACGGGAAACGGCCCCAGTCCTAGGCGCGGTGAGACTCTTGAACGCATCCCGGAACGGCCACGACGGTGTGGAGCCCCATGTGGGGCCCACCCCGGAGGGTGAACCGGAGTTCCATCCGTATCACCACCCGGCGGCCGGCTGGGGTGCGGCCAAGAGCGTCACCCGCGTTCTGGTGGCTGAGAAGGCGCTCGTGGACGGTCCCCGCGCGATCATGCGCATGAACCACGAGAGAACGGGCTTCGACTGTCCGGGATGCGCGTGGCCCGACGACACCAAGGGCCTGCACCTGGACATCTGCGAGAACGGCATCAAGCACGTGACGTGGGAGATGACCGGCAAGCGCGTCGGCCCCGAGTTCTTCGCCGCGCACTCGGTGAGCGAACTCTTCGAGTGGAGCGACTTCGACCTGGAGGACCAGGGCCGGCTCACCGGCCCCATGGTCTACGACCCCGAGTCGGACCACTACGTGCCGATCAGCTGGCGCGACGCGTTCGAGCTGGTCGGGCGGACCCTGCGGGAGCTCGACGACCCGAACCAGGCCTCCTTCTACACCTCGGGCCGCCTCGGCAACGAGCCGACGTTCCTCTACCAGTTGATGGCCCGGGAGCTGGGCACGAACAACCTGCCCGACTGCTCGAACATGTGCCACGAAGCCAGCGGCCGCGCGCTGACGGCGTCCCTCGGCACCGGCAAGGGAACCGCTGACCTCAAGGACTGGGAGACCACCGACGCCCTGTTCATCATGGGTGTCAACGCCGCCTCCAACGCGCCCCGGATGCTCACCGCCCTCGCCGAGGCCTACGACCGCGGCGCCCAGATCGTGCACATCAACCCGCTCGTCGAGGCCGCGGCGACCCGCACCATCGTTCCGCACGACTTCACGGACATGGCCCTCTTCAAGGCGACGCGGACCAGCACCCTGAACCTCCAGGTGCGCATCGGCGGCGACATGGCGCTCCTGCGCGGCATGTCCAAGGCGGTCCTGGAGCAGGCCAAGACCGACCCCAAGGCGCTCGACCAGGAGTTCATCGACCGGCACACGGCCTACTTCGACGACTACCGCGCGGTGTGCGAGGCCACGTCCTGGGACGAGATCGAGCGCCAGTCCGGCATCGACCGCGACGGCATCCTCAAGGCCGCGAAGGTGTACCGCGAGGCGGACCGCTCCATCATGAGCTGGTGCCTCGGCGTCAGCCAGCACGAACACGGCGTCGACACCGTACGGGAGATCGTCAACCTCCTTCTGCTGCGCGGCAATCTGGGCCGCGAGGGCGCCGGACCGTCACCGGTGCGGGGCCACAGCAACGTCCAGGGAAACCGGACGTGCGGCATCGACCACCGGCCCGGCGAGGAGTTCCTGAACCGGCTGGGCGAGGTCTGCGGGATCGACCCGCCCCGCGAGCACGGCATGGACACGGTCGCGACGATCCAGGCCATGCGGCGCGGCGACGTGAAGGTGTTCGTGGGCATGGGCGGCAACTTCGCCCTGGCCGCGCCGGACACCCCGTACACCTACGCCGCGCTCCGTCAGTGCGACCTCACCGTCCAGGTGAGCACCAAGCTCAATCGCAGCCACCTCGTGCACGGCCGGCGGGCGCTCATCCTGCCGTGTCTCGGCCGGACCGAGAAGGACCACCAGCGCGGCGGCATCCAGAGCACCTCCGTCGAGGACTCGATGAGCATGGTCCACCTGTCCATCGGCATGAAGCGCCCCGCCTCGAAGCACCTGCTGTCCGAGCCCGCCATCATCGCCGGAATGGCCCGCGCCGCCCTCCCCGACAGCGCCACCCCCTGGGAGTGGTACATCGAGGACTACGACCGCATCCGCGACACCATGGCGCAGACCCTCGACGGCTTCGAGGACTGCAACCGCCGCGTCCGCCTCCCGCTCGGCTTCCGCATCAAACAGCCCGCCCGTGAACTGGTCTTCCTCACCCCGAGCGGCCAGGCCGAGTTCTCCACCGCGCCCCTGCCCGACGTGGTCCCCGCGCCCGGCACCCTGGCGCTCGGCACGATGCGTTCCCACGACCAGTGGAACACGACGATCTACTCGGACAACGACCGCTACCGAGGCGTCAAGAACCTGCGCACGCTCGTCTTCATGAACGAGGACGACATGCGCGAACGCGGTGTCTCCGAGTTCGACCCGGTCGACATCGTCGCCACCGCCAAGGACGGCACCCACCGCCGCCTCGACGGCTACCTGGCCGTCCCCTACGACATCCCCCGCGGCTGCGCGGCCGGCTACATGCCGGAGATGAACGTCCTCTGCGCGATCGGCGACTACAGCCTCCAGAGCGACCAACCCCTGATGAAACACGTCAAGGTGACGATCGAGAAGCACGGTTGAGCGCAGGCGTACGGGGCCGGCGGTGTGCGACCGCCGGCCCCGACCTTCCCCCGTGGTCCTGCCCCCGTTTCCCCGTTTCCGCGGTCTCCGCAGCCTCGTTCAGCTCGGTCGGTTCAGTCGGTCCGGCGTCCGGTCAGCGGACCCGGATGAAGAGGACGTCGTAATTGCTGTTCGTGCTGCGGCTCTTGACGTAGACGCCGTCGCTGCCGCCGTTGGGATTGCCGGTGTTGCCCTCGACGGCGGTGAAGCTGGAGCCGGACACCGTCCGCACGATGCCTATGTGCTCGTGACCGCCGGTGAAGTCGTTGCCGCCGTTCCAGTCGTAGGCCACGATGTCGCCCGGCTGCGGACTGGTCGTCACCGACAGATGGTAGTTGCCGGCCCGCGCCTGCTTGACCCAGCCGGAGACGTAGGTGTTGCGGTAGGACGTGGCTCCGGTCTGCTTGCCGACCCAGCTCACGAACGTGGCGCACCACGCGTAGTCGTCGGTGGACAGCGACAGGCCCACGGCGGACCCGTAGCTGTTCGCCCGGGCGCTGCCCTCGACCGTTCCGGCCTCGGCCTCCGCCACACTGAGGATCTTGCCGTACCCGCCGCCGGGCGCGGGCGACGACGGCGGGGTGACCGTCCCGTACAGCGCCGCCTTGGTGTTCGGGCCCACGTGGCCGTCGACCGAGAGGCCCTTCTCGGACTGGAAGTCCCGCACGGCGCTGTCGGTCAGCGACCCGAAGTCGCCGTCGACGGCGAGGTCGGCACCGTGGTGGTTGAGCAGACTCTGCAGCTCGGTGACGCAGCCGCTCTTCTGCCCCTTCACGATCTCGCTCGGGCAGGAACCGGAGTTCAGGTTGACCGGCGCCGGCGCTCCGTTGCCGCCACCGCCGCCGATGTTCGAGTACAGCGCGGCCTTGGTGTTCGCGCCCACCTCACCGTCGGCCGACAGACCGCTCGCGGACTGGAAGGATTTCACGGCCGCCAGCGTCAGCGGGCCGAACCCGCCGTCGACGTCCAGGTGTTGGCCCTTGCCGTTCAGCAGGGCCTGCAGCGTGGCGACGCAACCACCGCTCTGCCCCTCCACGATGTTCGCCGGGCACGAGGCCGACCTCAGGTCCAGGCCCGTCGACGGCGACTCGTCGGTGTCGTACAGCTCCCGCTTGGTGTTCGCGCCGACCTGACCGTCGGCCGACAGACCGTGGGCGGACTGGAAGCTACGGACCGCGGTCTCCGTCCCCGCCCCGAAGTCCCCGTCCACCTCGACCGAGTAGCCGTGATGGCGCAGCAGCCGCTGGAGCTCGCTGACGCATCCGCCCTTGTTGCCCTTGACGACGTTCGCCGGGCACGAGGAGGACATGAGGTTGACCGGTGCCGGCGCCGAACCCCCGGTCGCGTACAGCTTGCTCTTGGTCTGGGGGCCCACCCGCCCGTCCACGGCGATCGCCGTGGCGGCCTGGTACTCGCGCACCGCGTAGTAGGTGTTCGCCCCGAACTCACCGTCCACCTGCAGACCGGCACCGTGCGCGTTGAGCAGCGTCTGCAACTCCGTGACGCAGCCGCTCGTCTGGCCCTGCACGATGTCGGTGGGACAGGACGACGAGGTCAGCTTGATCGCCGCCGGTGCGGCCGCCGCGGGGCCGGCGCCGAGCAGCACGCCGGTCGAGAGCATCGCCGCGGTGGCGGCGAAGGTCCCGAACCGGAGCCGCCACCCCGGACCGCCGCGGACGGGGTCCCGGTGGCGAAGGCTCTCGCTGTCGGCGGGAGCGTGGATCGCAAGTCTTCCCATGGCTGTGGGACAACTCCTTCGATGATGGGTGGGCTTGCCTCAGCGAGCCCTGTCCGGGCTCGCCGCGATGTTCACGGAGCCTGCGCCCGACCGCCGTACCGCGGCCCGCCTTCCCGGAGAGGGAAAGCGGGCCGCGGGGTGGGTTCACGGGGCGGCAGGACCGTTCAGCAGGGGTAGAGGGACGCGAAGTCGTTGGCGAACCGTTTGAACGCGGCCTTGGTGTCCGCGCCCGGGTCGCCGTCGATGGCGTCGTTGTAGTTCCAGCCGAACTTGAGCATGCGCTGCAGCGCCTTGATGGTGTTCGGACCGGGGTCGCCGTCGATGCTGTCGGTGTAGCTCCAGTACGCCCGGAGGTGGCGCTGCATCGCCTTCCAGCTGTTGGTGCCCAGCTGGCCGTCGATGCTGCCCGTGTAGCTCGCCGGAGCGTCGCGCATGAAGCACTGGACGTACTTGGCCTGCGTGGTGCTCAGGCCCAGGTTGTTCGTCGCGAGAATGGAGACGGACTGGGTCCGCGGGGTCTGTGCGGGCGCTGCGAAGCCGGGTCCGGCGGTCGCCAGGCCGCCGGCGGCGAGTCCGATCACTGCGGCGGTACCTACCAGGGCCCTGGCCAAGACTGTCGATCGCATACGTCGTTTCCCTCTCGGGTCGTCGGGCACACCTTCCACGGCTGTGGTGCAGGTGGCGAGACGAGAGTGCGTCGTGAGGGGCGAGGGGGACCAGGGTTGCGCCGCAAGTGAGGTCCCCGCGGGACGTCCCGCGCGCTGACCTGCGGGGACACCGTCCCGAGAGACGGTTCGCCGGGACGGCGGTGACGGCCGTGGCGCGATGGCACTTGGGTGCAGCAACCACGTTGCCGTGCGGCGGGGTGTCCGCTGATGCACAATGCGACGGCACAGGGGGCACTGACCATGGCCACTGATCATGAACGCGTGGTGGGGGAACATGTCGCGTTGGAAAGCGCTGCCTGCGGAACTCGACCCGCGCGTACGGCAGTTGCTGGTGCGCTTACGCCGGCTGAAGGATCACAACGGACTGACCATGCGGCAGCTCTCGGCCCGGACGGGCTACAGCGCGAAGTCGTGGGAGCGGTATCTGAGCGGCCGGTCGGTGCCGCCGCGCGACGCGGTGGAGGCCCTGGCCCGGATCGGCGGTGAGGACCCGACCCGGCTCCTCGCCCTGCACGAAGTCGCCGTCGAGGCACGGCGGGACAGGCCGTCGGGCGCGCCGGAACAGGCCGTGAGGGCACACGCCGTGACGGAACCCGCCGTCACGGAACCCGTCATTGCGGAACCCGCCGTCACGGAACATGCCGTTACGGAACCGGTGATGACGGAGTCGGCCCTGTCGGACGCGGCCGAAGCGGTCCCGGCCGCACCGGAGGCAGTCGCGCCGGAGCCGGTGCGGGAGCCGGCTCCGGTGACGATGCCGACGCGGGCCGCCGAAGGGCCCCGAATATCCCGGCGGGCGCTGAGCCTCGCCCTCGTCTCGGGCTGCGTGGCCCTGGTGCTCGCCGCGTCGGCGGCGGTGCTCGTGGCCGTACGGTTCATGGACGACGGCAAGGGCGGCGGACCGGCGCCCGCCGGGCATGCCGCGTCGACCGCCGCGGCGTCACCGGCAGCGAAGGCCGCGTACAGCTGTCACCTGGAGCGCATCGACGGGCGCTGGTACGCGGGCAACAGCCGGGCCACCAGAGCCACGGTGGCGTACGGGAACTCCGGGCCGCAGGTGGCCGAGGTGCAGTGCCTGCTCCGCCGGGCGGGGATCTCACCGGGCGGCATCGACGGGATGTTCGGTCCGTTGACGATGGGCGCGGTCGAGCGCTTCCAGAGACAGGCGCACCTCGACGTGGACGGCATCGCCGGGCCGCGCACCTGGAAGGCCCTGCGGGGATGACACCGTCACCCGAACACGCCCGACTCGCCGCCGAATTACGGGCGTTGCGGGAGCGTACCGGTCTGAGCCTGTCCGGCCTCGCGGCGAAGACCGCGTACAGCAGGTCGTCCTGGGAGCGCTACCTCAACGGCAAGGCGCTGCCACCGCGGCAGGCGGTACAGGAGCTGTGCCGACTGGCCGGTGAGCCGGAGGGACGGGCCCTCGCGCTCTGGGAGATCACGGAGTCCGGATGGAGCGGCCGGGCGAAGGAGGCACCGCGGCCTGCGACGGTGCCGCAGGCGACGGCGACTCCGCGGCCCGAGGCGACACCGCGACCGACGGTTGCGCCGCCAGCGGTAGCGCCGCCGACGGTGGTGTCCGCTCAAGTCGGCCCGTCCTCCGGCCAGTTGTTGCCCCGGCCACCCTCCGGGCCGTCCGGCCGACGGACGGCGACGCTCATGGCCGTCCTGGCGGCGGTGTGCGCCCTGGCCGTCGCAGGAGCGACGGTGGCGCTCGTCGTGCTGACGCGCGGCCACGGCGCCGCGCACCGCGCCGCCGCGCCGGCCTCGTCGGCGGCCCCGTCCTCGAACCGTCCGACCTGCCGCGGAGCGGCCTGCGAGGGCCTGAGCCCGATGGTCACGAAGTGCGGCGCCGAGCCCGAGACCCTTGTCCGGCGCCGCATGTCCACCGGTGCCTGGATGGAGGTGCGGTACAACCGCTGGTGCGGGGCGAGTTGGGCGCGGACCTGGGGTGCCCGCGTCGGCGACCGCATCGAGATGACCGCGGACGGCGCGGGAAGCCCGGTCCGCCGTGCCAAGATCAAGGACGACGTCGACACCGATGCCTTCGTCTACACCCCGATGACGGCGACGCTCCCCGGCACGGTCGTCAGGACCTGCTTCCTGCCGGCGGCGAACGACACGAAGGAATGCTTCGACAGCCGGGTGACGCAGTGACCCACTGGGCCGACGCACGCCCAGCATCAGCAGGGCCGTCATCCGCAGCCGGCTCATGCGCCTGTTGCTCCAGGTGGACACCCATCTCAACCCGCGCCACAAGCCATGTGGCGCCGGCGGGTCTGGCTCGTCAGGCAGATCCTGAAGGGGCGTCGATGGTGCCGGTGACGCGGGTGAGGTCGAGTTTGGTGGCGTCCTCGGTACCGGGCTCGGCCGTGTAGACGACGACCTTGAGGTCGGTGTCGCTGTCGGTGAGGATGTCGCAGTCGACCGTGATGTTGCCGACGGTCGGGTGCCGAACGGTCTTGCGGTCCTCGGAGTGGGTGGCGACGGCGCCCTCCTGCCACAGCTGGGCGAAGCGCGGGTTGCCGTCGGTGGTGCGGCGCAGCAGGCGGGTGAGTCGCGGGTCGTTGGGGTAGCGGGCGGAGGCCCTGCGCAGGTCCGCGACGATGGCGCGGTCCGATGCTTGGGGGTCCCGCTCGGTGACCGGCCAGGTGGCGAGTTGACCGCGGTCGGATGCGACGGGGAAGCGGGCGCGCACGAGGCTGCGGTCGTCCGGTGGGATGGTGGCGGGGTCGCCGAGGAGTGAGGCCCAGCTGCGGTTCCACCACAGCAGGCGCCAGTCCGCGGCGAAGACAGCCACCGGGGTCTCACCCAGTCGCTGGATGACGCGCTGCATGCCCGGCGGAATGTGGTCGGTGATCGTGCCGTCGTCCGGTGCCCGAAGGCCGGCCAGCTGGTACAGGTGATCGCGTTCGGCGCGGTTCAGGTGCAGCGCACGGGCGAGAGCCCCGGCGACCTGGGCCGAGGGGGTGGTGGAGCGTCCTTGTTCGAGGCGCACGATGTAGTCGACGGACAGGCCGGCGAGCTCGGCCAGTTCCTCGCGGCGCAGACCGGAGGTTCTGCGGCTGTGCCGTGCCGGGAGCCCCACTGCGGCCGGGGACAGCCGGTTGCGCCAGGAACGGATCGTGGCACCCAAACCGGTCTCGTCTGCGCTCATGACCCCATTGTGCGGCGTACCGGGCCGGTGAGGGTGGTACCCGTTTTCCTACCGAAAGGCCCTCCCTGGCTGTTCTCTCTGCGGGTGCCGATGCTGGATCCATGAACATCACCTTCATCACGGGGGCCAATAAGAGCCTCGGTTTCGAGACCGCCCGTCGCCTCAGCTCCCTGGGCCACACCGTGCTCCTCGGCGCCCGCGACCCGCAGCGCGGCCAGGCCGCCGCCGCCAAGCTCGGTGCCCGTTTCGTGCAGATCGACGTCACCGCCGACGCGTCTGTCGCCGCGGCTGTCGCCGACATCGAGGCCCACGAAGGCCGCATCGACACGCTCATCAACAACGCCGGCATCCCCGGACCGGCCGTGCCCGCCGAGCAGCTCACCGCAGCCGACGCCTCGCACGTCTTCGAGACCAACGTCGTCAGCATCGTCCGCGTCACCAACGCCTTCCTGCCGCTGCTGCGCAAGGCGCAGCACCCGGCCGTGGTGAACGTCAGCAGCGGCATGGGATCACAGGCCCTGACCCACGACCCCGAGCGCGTGGAATCGCAGTTCCCGATGCCGCTCTACACCGCCTCCAAGGCGGCGGTGACGATGCTGACCACGCAGTACGCCAAAGCCCTGCCGGACATCCGGGTGAACGCAGCCGACCCCGGCTTCACCGCCACCGACTTCAACGGACACCGTGGCACCCAGACCGTCACGGAGGGAACCGACGCGATGGTGGCGCTCGCGACCGAGGACCCGGACGCCGGGACGGGCCGTTTCATCGACCGCTTCGGCCCCGTCAGTTGGTAAGGACACGACCATGAGACTTGTCAATGACGGAGACGTCAGCGTTCCGGTCACCGTGCAGACCCGCACCGCGCTCTCTCCGCGAGAGGCGTTCGACATCATCGTGCCGATCGACCTTTCCCTCGTCTTCACCGGCTGGGGCCCCTTCCCCGGCGTCCGCGGCGCGAAGAACCAGACCGGGGACTGGGACGCGGCCGGGCAATCGCGGAACCCGGACCTCACCGACGGCTCCACCGCCGTCGAGCGCCTGACCCAATACACGGCCCCGCACTCCTTCGCCTACGAGATCACCGGCTTCACCAACGCGATGCGACGCCTGGTCAGCGGGGTGCGCGGGGAATGGACCTTCAGCCCCGACGGAGACGGCACCCTCATCCGCTGGACCTACGAATTCAAGCCGCTGCCCGGCCGCGGCCTGCTCCTGCGCCGGGCCGTGGCACCGCTGTGGCGGCGCTACATGATCGACGGCGTGAACAAGGCGGCCCTGGTGGCGGAAGAGATCGCCCACCGACGGTGACTCACTCCGGTCCGCAGGAGGCCCTGGTTGCCCCTGAACGCGCACGTGAGTTCTCTGCCCCCGGAGGATGCGTCGGCGTCGAGGCTCCCACAGGCCAACGCCCTCAGTCGCAGCAGGCCGCCCGGGGTGGAGTGCGGCGCATTCTCCCCTTCATCTTCATCCTCCAACGAGTTGTCGACGAAAGGGCTTTGGGCGCCACGCCCTCGCGGCAGCACCTCACCGCGAGACCGCTCAGAGCCAGTCCCGTCGCTTGAAGATCACGTACAGGCTGGTGCACACCACCGCCATCAGGAAGATGGCGAAGGGGTATCCGAGTACCCAGTGCAACTCCGGCATGTGGTCGAAGTTCATGCCGTAGATCGTCCCGACCAGCGTCGGGGCGAACAGGATGGCGGCCCAGGAGGAGATCTTCTTGATCTCCTCGTTCTGTTCGAAGCCCGCCTCCGCCAACGCCCGCATCTCCGCGTTCTGTTGCTGGGTCACCAGCGTCGCGTTGACCGTCAGGATGTCCGTGAGCGCCTGGCGGAAGCCGTCGACGCGTTCGCTGGTGTGGGTGACGTGGTCGGCGACGTCGCGGAGGTAGCGCTGGAGTTCGTCGTCCGTGCCGTACTTGGCGAAGCCGGCCATCAGACCGTGCAGCATGCCGACGAGCGGGCGGGTGGCGCGCTGGAACTCGACCATCTCGCGGGAGAGTTCGTAGATACGGCGGGACACCGCGGGGTCGCCGCGGAACACCTCGGTCTCGATCTCGTCGATGTCGTTCTGGACTCCGGAGACGACCGGCACATAGCCGTCGACGACCGAGTCGAGGATCGCGTAGAGGACGGCCTCCGGTCCGAGCCGCAGCAGTTCGGGGCTGTCCTCCATACGGCGGCGCACCGCAGAGAGGTCCGGCGCCGCACCGTGCCGGACGGTGATCACGAAGTCCGGCCCCACGAACACGTGCAGCTCGCCGAAGTCGACCTCCTCGACCGCGTCGAGATAGCGGGCGGCGCTCAGGACGACGAAGAGCGTCTCGCCGTAGCGCTCCAGTTTCGGCCGCTGGTGCGCCTCCATCGCGTCCTCGACCGCCAGCGGATGCAGGTCGAACTCCGCCGCCAGTGACAGCAGTTCGGCCTCGGTCGGACGGGCCAGGCCGATCCACGCCATGCCGTCCGGCTGCTCGCGCAGCTCGCGGAAGGTGTCGGCCAGGGACTCCGGGGTCGAGACGCGCACCCCGTCGCGGTACAGCGCGGCCTGCACGACGCTGGCGACCTCGGAGGGCTCGGGCGCGGACTGCTCGTCGTCCGGTGCCGGAGGCCGCGTGGGCGCCGGAGAAGGTGCGGCGAGGGCGCGGCGCCAGACGGACTTCCGCGTCTCCTTCGCGCTCTTGGGGCTCCCGGGCGTCCTCGACTCCCCGGCGTTCCCCGCCGTGTCGCCGGGGTCCTGCCGGTCCCGCTGCCGGCGCGGGTTCTTCGAGGCTGAGCGGGCGCGTCGCTCCGACATCGCGGCTGCCTCCAGAGTCGACCGTACGTCTGTGTGATCACTGAGCAGGATATACGGGGCATACGGCCTGGGAGCATCCGGCGGCGGCGCGATCGCGGCGGAGTTGCGGACAGAGGGTGTCCGCGACCGGGGCTACCGTGCGCAGCATGACGAAGACGACCGCGACGGCCCCCGTGCTCGGCACCCGCGCCCTCAACCGGGCGACCCTCGACCGTCAGCTCCTGCTGCGCCGCTCCCCGCTGTCCGCGACCGCCGCCGTCGAGCACCTCCTCGGTCTCCAGGCGCAGAACGTGAAGCCGCCGTACTACGCGCTCGCCGCCCGGCTGGACGGGTTCCGACCCGAGGAGCTGTCGGCCGCGATGGAGGCCCGTGACGTCGTCCGGATCGTCACCATGCGCTCCACCATCCACACGCACACCGCCGAGGACGCCCTCACGCTGCGCCCCCTGGTGCAGGCGGCGCGTGACCGGGAGCTGGGCCAGTTCCGCAAGGGGCTCACCGGCGTCGACCTGGACCGGCTCGCCGTGATCAGCCGTGAACTGGTGGAGGCCGGGCCGCGCACGATGAAGGAGCTGCGCGAGACGCTGCTCGTCGAGTGGCCGGACGCCGACCCGTTCGCGCTCTCCGTCGCCGCCCGATGCACCCTGCCGCTCGTGCAGGTCACCCCGCGCGGCCTGTGGGGCCGCAGCGGCCAGGTCGCCCTCACCACCGCCGAGCACTGGCTGGGCCGCCGCGCCGAACCGGCCCCGGCACCCGACGCGACCGTCCTGCGCTATCTCGCCGCCTTCGGGCCCGCCTCGGTCAAGGACATGCAGACGTGGGCCGGCCTGACCCGGCTCCGTGAGGCCTTCGAGCGGCTGCGGCCCGAGCTGCTGGTCTTCCGCGACGAGAACGGCGTGGAACTCTTCGACCTCCCCGGCGCCTCCCGTCCGGAGGCCGACGCCCCGGTTCCGCCGCGCTTCCTGCCCGAGTTCGACAATCTGCTGCTCTCCCACGCCGACCGCTCCCGGGTCGTGCCCGCCGACCTCAAGGGCCGCAGCTGGCAGGGCAACCAGGCCTACTGCACCCTGCTCGTCGACGGATTCCTCGCCGGCCTGTGGCGGCTGGAGGAGAGCGCGCTCGTCGTCGAGCTCTTCGGCAGGCTGACCAAGGGGCAGCGGGCGGAGGTCGTCGCGGAGGGGGAGCGCATGCTCGCGGTGATGCACCCGGGGCAGGGGCAGGCCGTCCGCTTCGGGACGGTCGCCCGGCCCTGACCGGGGCCGCACGGCGACGGGACGTGAGGGGCCGGCGGACAGGGGGCGCTGCGGGGAAGCTGTCCGCCGGCACGCGAGGGGCGGCCGGGAGGTGGATGGGGAGCGTTGCGGGCCGCTCGTGGAGGCCCGCAACGCCCCCCTGCTATCACCTGAGGGGTACTCAGGAAGTCTTCGGTGACTACGAGTTGACCTGCGCGGTCACGAGGCTGGAGAACGTCGTCAGCCGGGTGTAGACACCCGGGTAGCCGGCCTCCGCGCAGCCCTCGCCCCAGGAGGTGATGCCGGCCAGCACACCGCCGATCAGCAGCGGGCCGCCGCTGTCGCCCTGGCAGGTGTCGACGCCTCCCGAGCTGTATCCGGCGCAGACCATGTCGGAGGCCACGTAGTCGGAGCCGTAGGAGCTCGCGCAGCTGGAGCTGGAGACGATCGGCACGGTCGCGGTGCGCAGCTGGTTGGAGGAGCCGCCGTTCTCCGAGGTGGTGCCCCAACCGACGATGCGGGCCGAGGTGCCGGTCGCGTACACGCCTGTGTCCGCGGAGGAGACGTACTTGGCCGTGGTGTACGACATCGCCGTCGACAGGGTCAGGACGGCCACGTCGTCGCCGTTGGTCGCGTCGGTGTAGTCGGGGTTGATCCAGATCTTGCTGACCTTGCTGACGGTGCCGTTCGTGCCGTTGAGGTACGTTCTCCCGCCCACGACACGGACGCTTCCGGTGGACTCGCCGACCATGCAGTGCGCTGCCGTCACCACCTTGTTGGCGGCGACCAGGGTGCCGCCGCAGAACTGGTTCTGCGAGGCGTCGGTGATCTGCATCATGAACGGATAGGCGGTCGTGGTGGTGGTCGTACCGCCCACGATGGGCTGGGGTTCGGCCACGGCGGAGGGGGCGCCGAGCAGCACGGTCGCGGCGGCGGCAGCGGTCGCCACGCAGACGGCGGCGGTCTTCTTGGCACGGTCGAGCCCGGACATGGGTCTCCTTGGAAGTTGCCGGTGGGGGGACGCGCGGGTGTGGGGGGTGAGTCACGGCGCCCATGGCGGGGGTGCCGTGTGCCCGAGCGAGCGGCATGGCCACACGCTAGGGCGTGCGGTCACTCTTCCCCAAGGAGGGAAGCCCCTCGTGGGGTCGGCGGAGGGAAAACCCTTGGCCGGACCGGTCGGGGTTTGGCGCGCGCGTCGCCCGGTTGATCCCGGCCCGGAGCGTCCGCCCGGCGTCGGCCGTTCACCCGAAGGGGTCAGCGGGGGCGCCGTTTCCCGTAGGACGCCGGAGCGGAAATCCGCTCAGTCGGCCCTGCGTTCCGCCGCCAACCGGACGATGTCGACCCGCGACCGTATCCCCAGCTTGCGGTAGACCCGGGTGAGCGTGGCCTCCACGGTCTTCACGCTGATGAACAGGCGCGCCGCGATCTCGCGGTTGGTGGCGCCCTCCATGACGAGGGCGGCGACCTGCCGCTCGGTCGTGGCGAGGGTGTCGAGGGCGGCCGGGGCGAGCGGCGCCGCGGTCGGGCGGTGCGCGGCGGCCGTCTCGACCTGCCGGAGCCAGGGCAGTGCGCGGCACCGGCGGAAGAGGCGGGCCGCCTCGTCGTAGGCGGTGGGCCCGGGCGAGGGAGTCCCTCCTGCCCGGGCGGAGCCGAGAGGGTGGGGGAGGGCGCGCAGCCCGGCCAGGGCGTACGCGGCACGCGCCTCCTCCAGACCGTGGCCGAGCTTGGCCAGACGGTCCTGCGCGGAGGCCAACTGGCGCTCGGCGGAGCCCTGTTCGCCGCGCGCGGCACGGACCAGGGCCTCGGCGCGGTCGAGCACGGCGAGCACGCTCTCGCGTTCCAGCCGCAGCGCGCGCTGCCGGGTCACGTCGATGACGTCCTGCGCCTCCGCGGCCTCGCCGACCCGGACGAGGGCCTCGGCGAGGTCTCCGTGCCAGCGTCCGCGTGCGGGGTCGACGACACCGAGCCCCTCCTCCAACTCCCTTACGCGGCGCAGGGACTGAACGCACGCGGGAGCGTCCCCCGCGACCAGCTGGGCGTGCCCCAGGGCGCCGAGCGCGCGGGAGAGGTAGACGAGATCACCGTCCTCCTCGGCCCGGTCCACGGCCTCCCGGGCGAGTGCGAGAGCCCGGTCGACGTCACCGCCCGCCGCCTCCGCGAGCGAGGTGAGCATCGCGGTCGCGGCCTCTCCGATGCCCGTGTCGCGGGCCAGCCTGAGGCTCTCCCGGGACAGGTCGAGGGCGCGGCCGCAGTGCCCGGAGCGCAGTTCCGTCTCGGCGAGCCCGCGCAGGAAGTGCAGTTCGCTCTCGACCATGCCGCGCCGCTGCGCCTCGCGGAGCAGCGCGGTGACGGTCGTGCGGGCCTCGGCGAGCCGGTCTCCCATGACCAGCCAGCGGAAGCGGGCCGCACCGGCGCCGTTGTGGTCGCAGGCCACCCGGGGGTCCTGCGGTTCACGCATCGCCCGCTGGATGGTCGCGGGCGCGTCCGGGTGCCCCATCAGGGTCTCCATCTGCGCCTGGAAGCCGAGCGCGAGGAGTTCGGTGCGGCGGTCACCGGCGCGGGCCGCGAGCCGCGCCGCGTGGGCGGCCTCCTCGCGGGCCGTGGCCATCTCGCCGTCCATGAGCAGGGCGCGCCAGGCGAGTTGGTAGCGGACGAGGGCCACCAGGCCGGGGTCGTCGCCAGCATCCGCGAGGGCCTGCGGGAAGACGGCGTCGATCTCGGCCATGGCCTGCCCGGCGGAGTCCACGACGACCATCCAGGCCCGCACCCGATCGGCGGGGGCCGTGGCCCGCGCCAGCACCTGCCGCGCGATGTCCCGCGCGAGGTCCGTCTCCCCGGCCGTCAGCGCGTCCTCGGCCGCCTGCAGCCGCCGTTCGTCCGGGCCCGGCCGGGTTCCCGCCGGGGTGTGCCGGGCGGCGAGCAGGCCGAGCCCGACCGCGACCGAGGGCGCGCCCCGGTCCCGGGCGGCCGTGGCCGCCTCACCGAGCCGGGCGGCGACGGCGGGGTCGGTGCCGGTGGTGGACAGGGCGAGGTGGCGGGCCCGTTCGATCGGGTCGGAGGCGGCGCCGGACAGGGCGGCGTGTGCCGCGCGCCGTTCCTGGGCGCCCGCCTCCGCGTAGAGCGCGGCCGAGACGAGGGGGTGCGCGAAGCGGATACCGGGTGTCTCGCGTTCGGTGGCGAGCAGCCCGAGCGCGGCGGCCGAGGCGGTCTCCGCCTCCGCGTTCACCCGGCCCGCCGCGTGCAGCAGGGCCAGGGTCGGGCGGGCTCCGGCGCTCGCGACGAGGAGGGTGCGGCGGGCCTCGGGGGAGAGCATCTCCAGGCGGCTGAGGACGAGCGCGCGCAAGGACGTCGGCACGGGGAGCGGCTCGCCGGGACTCGGCGGCGTGGGGGACTCGGCGAGGGCGCGGCCGAGTTCGAGTGCGAAGAGCGGGTTGCCGCCGCTGGTGCGGTGGATGTCGCGCACCGTGGAGCGGGACAGGCCGGTGTAGCCGCGCCGGCCGAGGAGTTCGGTCACGTGGGTCCGCGACAGCGGGGTGACCCGGACGGCCAGGGTCTCCGGCGGGGACGCGCGTAGATAGCGGTCGTGTTCCTGGGCCTGCGGTTCGGTGTCCGTACGGACGGCGCAGAGCATGCGGACCGGCATGCCGCCGAGCCGGCGGGCGGCGAAGCCGAGCAGTTCGGCGCTGGCCGGATCGAGCCACTGCAGGTCGTCGGCGACGATCAGCACCGGACCGCGCGCGGCCAGGGCCCGGAACGCGGAGAGGACCGCGAGCCGCAGGGCGAGCCCGTCGCGCTGGAGGGTGGACTCACCGCGGCCGGTGAGGGCCGATTCCAGGGCGGTGCGCTGCGGCGGGGGCAGCCGGTCGGCTATCTCGTCGACGACCAGACCGAGGAGATCGGCCAGCGCGAGGAAGGGGAGATGGGATTCGGACTCGGTGGACGAGCAGCGCAACACGGTTCGGGCCGATTCGGCGCATTCGGCGGCCAGCGCCCGCAGGACCGTCGATTTCCCTATTCCCGCGGGGCCGTGCACGAGCACACTGCCGCCGTCGGCGAGCTGCTCGCGGGCACCGGTGAAGAGTTCCTCCCGGCCGATGACCAGGTCGGGGCGCGTCCTCGCAGGTTCCTGGAAGTCCCCTCGCACGGTCACCGCTCCCCTCACGTGTCGTGTCCGGGCCAATGTTAGGCAATGTCTCTTTGAATTTCGGACAGTCGGGGTGGTGAGGGAAATAACAGCGGCTCCGCATAGCTCATTTCAGAGCACCGCGGATTGAATGGCAGACCCCAGGAAGGCAGTTCCGCCGGACCGGTGGGCCTCGCCGCCCCGCGGAACGAAGCGTCCCGCAACGGAGGGGCGCGCGCCACCGTCACGGACGCGTGTTCCTGTCACGGCAGCAACCCGGCCCGGCGCGCGGCGACGACCGCCTCCAGACGGGTGTGAGCGCCGAGTTTGCGCATCGCCGAGCGCAGATACCCCTTCACCGTCTCCGGACGCACACCCAGCCGGGCTGCCGCGATCGCGTTGGTCGAACCCGCCGCCACACACGCGAGGACGTCCAGCTCGCGGGGCGCGAGACCCGCGTCGCGCGAGGCCACCTCCTCGGTCGGTGCCGAGGCGTCGGCCAACCGGCCGCACACGGAAAGCAGTTCGGCCCGCAGCCGCGGGTCGGCGATCCGCGGGGCCAGCGCCCGCAGCGCCCCGTGCGCCTCCCGCACCTCCTCCCACGCCGCGCCGCCCGTGCCGCGGGCCCCGTCCGCCGCCGGGCCGGACGCGCGCACGACGCCGAGCAGCGCCCGCGCCTCGTCCCGCACGACCAGCTCCTGCTCCACGTCCCGGGCCGCCGCGACGGCCGCCCCGAGCGTGCGGTCCCCCAGCGGCTGCGGTGAGCGCAGGGCCCCGTACAGCACGCCGCGCACCCGCCGTCGTACGACCACCGGAACCGCGAGGACGGAACAGAGCCCCTCCGTCGCCACCGCCACGTCGTACTCGTGGCTGATCTGCCGGGACGCCGAGTAGTCGGTCACCGCGCAGGGCCGGGCGAGGGCCACCGCCTTGCCGCCCAGGCCGTTGCCCGAGGAGACCCCGAGGGCGCTCAGCGCGGCCGTCGACGTGCCGCTCAGCTCGCTGATGCGGATCAGCCGGCCGCCCGGGTCGACCAGGCCGCCGAAGGCGACGGGCAGCCCCGTCGCGCGGCGCAGCCGCACCAGCGCGCCCCGCACCTCCACCGCCTCGGCTGTGTCTGCTGCCACCTGCTCGCCCCTTCGTCGCGGCGCACCCCCGTTCGGGGGTGGTGAGACCTGCATCACGGAATACACGATGGTAGGCGGCGGTCCGGCAACGAGGAGGAAACATGACGGCGACCACGGGTGCGACGGAGGAGTTCCGCGCCGCGCGGGACTTCCTGCTGAAGCACCGCGAGGACTGGACCACGGCCTACGAGGGCTTCCGCTGGCCCCGCCCGGAACGCTTCAACTGGGCCCTCGACTGGTTCGACGTCATCGCACGGGACAACGACCGCACCGCCCTGCACATCGTCGAGGAGGACGGCGACCGCGTCCAGGTCTCCTTCGCCGAGATGGCCGAGCGCTCCGACCGGGTCGCCAACTGGCTGCGTGAGCGGGGCGTGCGGGCCGAGGACCGCGTCCTCGTCATGCTCGGCAACCAGGTCGAGCTGTGGGAGACCGCCCTCGCCGCGATGAAGCTACGGGCCGTCGTCATCCCCGCGACCCCTCTCCTCGGCCCCGCCGACCTGCTCGACCGGGTCGAGCGCGGCCGGGTGCGGCACGTGATCGTCCGGAGCGAGGACGCCGGGAAGTTCGACACGGTGCCCGGCCGCTACACCCGCATCACGGTCGGCGGCGCACACCCCGGCTGGCAGTCGTACGAGGACGCGGCCGACGCCGACGCCGCCTTCGAGCCCGACGGCCCCACCCACGGGGACGACCCGCTGATGCTCTACTTCACCTCGGGCACCACCGCCCGGCCCAAGCTGGTGGAGCACACCCACGTCTCGTACCCGATCGGCCACCTGTCCACCATGTACTGGATCGGCCTCAGGCCCGGCGACGTGCACCTGAACATCTCCTCGCCCGGCTGGGCCAAGCACGCCTGGTCGAACCTCTTCGCTCCGTGGAACGCGGAGGCGACCGTGTTCCTGCACAACTACACCCGCTTCGACGCGGGCCGGCTGATGGCGGAGATGGACCGCGCCGGCGTCACCACCTTCTGCGCCCCGCCCACCGTGTGGCGGATGCTCATCCAGGCCGACCTGACCCAGCTGCGCACCCCGCCGCGCGAGGCCGTCGCCGCCGGTGAGCCGCTGAACCCCGAGGTCATCGAGCAGGTCCGGCGTTCCTGGGGCGTCACCGTCCGGGACGGGTTCGGACAGACGGAGACCGCCGTCCAGGTGTCCAACAGCCCCGGCCAGCGGCTCAAGACCGGCTCCATGGGCCGGCCCAGCCCCGGCTTCCGCGTCGAACTCCTCGACCCGGTGTCCGGCGCGCCCGGCGCCGTCGAGGGCGAGATCTCCCTCGACCTGTCCGAGCACCCGGTGGGCGTGATGACCGGGTACCACGGCGAACCGGACCGTACGGCCGAGTCCATGGCGGGCGGCTACTACCGCACCGGCGACATCGGCTCCCGCGACGCCGACGGCTACATCACCTACGTCGGCCGCGCCGACGACGTGTTCAAGGCCTCCGACTACAAGATCTCGCCGTTCGAGCTGGAGAGTGCCCTCCTGGAGCACGAGGCGGTCGCCGAGGCCGCCGTCGTCCCGGCCCCCGACGCACTGCGCCTCGCCGTCCCGAAGGCGTACATCGTGCTCGCCGCAGGCTTCGAGCCGGGGCCCGACACCGCCAAGGTGCTCTTCGAGCACGCCCGTTCGGTGCTCGCGCCCTACAAGCGCATCCGCCGCCTGGAGTTCGGCGAGCTGCCCAAGACCGTCTCCGGCAAGATCCGCCGGATCGAGCTGCGCGAGGCCACGGCCGCCGGCTCGGACGCCGAGTACCGCGAGGAGGACTTCCGGTGAGCGAACCGTCGTACACGCACGGGACGAGCGGCACGCCGCTGCTCGGCGACACGATCGGCGCCAACCTCGACCGCGCGGTGGCGGCCTGGCCGGACCGCGAGGCGCTCGTCGACGTGCCGTCCGGACGCCGCTGGGCGTACGCCGAGTTCGGCGCAGCCGTCGACGAGTTGGCGTACGCGCTGCTCGCCAGTGGGGTCGCCAAGGGCGACCGGGTGGGCATCTGGGCCGTCAACTGCCCCGAGTGGGTGCTCGTCCAGTACGCCACCGCCCGCGTCGGCGCGATCATGGTGAACATCAACCCGGCCTACCGCACGCACGAGGTCGAGTACGTCCTCAAGCAGGCCGGGATCTCCCTGCTGTTCGCCTCCCTCAGCCACAAGGGCAGCGACTACCGGGCGATGGTCGAGGAAGTACGGCGCGGATGTCCGGAGTTGAGGGAGACCGTGTACATCGGTGACCCCGGCTGGGAGGCGCTGCTCGGGCGCGGCACACCGGACCTGGCGGAGGAACTCCGGGTTCGTGGGGCCGAGTTGTCCTGCGACGACCCCATCAACATCCAGTACACCTCGGGGACCACGGGCTTCCCCAAGGGAGCCACGCTCTCCCACCACAACATCCTCAACAACGGCTATTTCGTTGGGGAGTCGATCGCCTACTCCGAGCAGGACCGGATCTGCATCCCGGTGCCCTTCTACCACTGCTTCGGCATGGTGATGGGGAACCTGGCCGCCACCTCGCACGGCGCGTGCATGGTCGTCCCGGCCCCGTCGTTCGACCCGGCGGCGACCCTGGAGGCCGTGCAGCGGGAGCGGTGCACCTCGCTCTACGGCGTCCCCACCATGTTCATCGCGGAGCTGAACCTCCCCGGCTTCGCCACGTACGACCTGTCCACCCTGCGCACCGGGATCATGGCGGGCTCGCCGTGCCCGGTCGAGGTGATGAAGCGGGTGGTCGCCGAGATGCACATGGCGGAGGTGTCCATCTGTTACGGCATGACCGAGACCTCGCCGGTCTCCCTGCAGACGCGCCGCGACGACGACCTGGAGCACCGCACGGGCACCGTCGGACGGGTCCTGCCCCACCTCGAGGTCAAGGTCGTCGACCCGGTGGACGGCGTGACCGTGCCGCGCGGCGGCGCCGGAGAGCTGTGCACCCGCGGCTACAGCGTCATGCTCGGCTACTGGGAGGAGCCCGAGCGGACCGCCGAGGCCGTCGACAGCGGGCGCTGGATGCACACCGGGGACCTCGCGACGATGCGGGAGGACGGCTACGTCGAGATCGTCGGCCGCATCAAGGACATGATCATCCGTGGCGGCGAGAACATCTACCCGCGCGAGATCGAGGAGTTCCTCTACGCCCACCCGAAGATCGCCGACGTCCAGGTGGTCGGCGTCCCGCACGAGCGCTACGGCGAGGAGGTGCTCGCCTGCGTCATCCCGCGCGACCCGGCGGACCCGCTCACGCTGGAGGAGCTGCGGTCCTTCTGCGAGGGCCGGCTCGCGCACTACAAGATCCCCAGCCGGCTGCGGGTCCTGGAGTCCTTCCCGATGACGGTGTCGGGCAAGGTGCGGAAGATCGAACTGCGCGAGACGTACGCCGAGCAAAACCCCGGGTGACGCCCCCCGACGGCGTACAGGCCCTGCCGGTGGTCAGCCCGCGACGGCGATGAGGTCGTCGGCCGGGCTGTTCACCGGTTGCGGGGTGCCCGTGAGGTCCAGGACGAACAGGGGTACGCCGAGGGAGTCGGCCCGCGCGAGGGCGTCCTCGGCGTAGCCCGCGAGGGAGAAGTACACACAGGCCGCCGACTCCGTCATCGCCGTCAGCCACAGGCACTCCACGTCCCGCAACGAGGCGGGGCGCACGGTGGGGTCGACCTGCGCCAGGATGCCGCGCGCTGCGAGCCCGATCCCCGAGGGCGGCCGCTGGTCGGCGCGCCGGACGTCGGGATAGCCCAGCCAGCGCAGATACAGCGCGGCGGCGGTGACCGCGTCCCGCGCGGTCCGGATGGTCACCGGCTGGAACGGGGCCCGCCTCCCGGCATCGCCGTCCCGCGTCCCGACGGCCGCGGCGGCACGGTCCCGCTCCTCGTCCGGACCGACACCCACCGCGGTGCCGGTGCCGCTGCTCGCGCCCGCGTCCCGGCCCGCGCCGGAATCGGCGACCGTCGGCCCGCCCGCCCCTGCGTCCCGGCCCGTCCCCGGCCCGGTGTCCGCTGTCGGCCCGGTGCCCCGGCTCTCGCCCGGGGTGCCCGGCGTGGTGCCGAAGCGGGCGTCCAGGCTCCGGTCCGGGGCACCCGCTGACGCTTCGTCACCGGCGTCCCGGCGCTCGTCCCGGCCCGTCTCCGCCGCCGGGCCGGTCGCCTCGGCGGGGGTCCTGTCCCGGTTCCCGGCTCCGCGATGTGCTGTGCCGTCGACGGCCGGCGCTCCGCGGCGACCGCCGTCCAGGGGCCGCTCCTCACCGGGGCCGGGCGGCGGTGTGGCCTCGCCGGCGCGGTCGGGGGCCCCGAGCCCCTCGGCCCCCGCGTCCGCGAGGTGGCCCGGGCCTGGAGGCCGACGGCTGTCGCCCTCGACCGGCAGGTCGCCCCGGAGGCCGTGCTCCGCGTCCGCGTGTTCTCCCACGCCGCCGTCGGCACGTCGAGCGTGCGGGGGGCGGTCCGTGCCCCGAGCGGGCGGGAGTGTCCCGGCCGTCCGGACGGGGATCCGCAGCATCGTTCCGCAGTCGCAGCCCAGTTCAGGGTGCGGCCACTGGGTCTCGCGGGCGCAGGCCCCGCAGCGCACGGTGGCCCACTCGTCGTCCCACGCGCGCACGGTCACGACGGTCGGTTCCACGAGGGCGTCGAGCGAGGGCGCCACGGGCACGCCGCACACACAGGGATAGGACTGCGCCGCGTAGCGGTGTTCGCGGCGGCAGGCCGGACACCGCACCGGCACGCTCTCGGCCATGGCCCACTCCAGGACGTCACGTCGGGTCAGCGTGCCCATCGTCCTCCAGCCGGGTGGCCTTCGGCAGCGAAACGGCCCGACGCCCCGCGATGGGACCCGCGGGGCGTCCCGCCCTTGACGCTCCCTCCTCCTCCGCCTACATTGCTTCCAGATAGTAGAAGTTAGTTTCCGCAATACGGAATCTAAAGCTCTCCGCGGGGCGCGACGGGAGCGGGAGAATCCGACATCCGAAGCAGGAGAACTCCATGGCTCGTATGACCGCTGCCCGCGCGGCAGTCGAGATCCTCAAGCGCGAGGGCGTCAGCAACGCGTTCGGCGTCCCGGGTGCGGCGATCAACCCCTTCTACGCGGCGCTCAAGGCGTCCGGCGGCATCAACCACACCCTCGCCCGGCACGTCGAGGGCGCCTCCCACATGGCGGAGGGCTACACGCGTACGCACCCCGGCAACATCGGTGTCTGCATCGGGACCTCGGGTCCGGCGGGCACCGACATGATCACCGGCCTGTACTCCGCGACCGGCGACTCGATCCCGATCCTGTGCATCACCGGCCAGGCGCCGACCGCGGTGATCCACAAGGAGGACTTCCAGGCCGTCGACATCGCGTCGATCGCCAAGCCCGTCACGAAGATGGCCGTCACCGTGCTGGAGGCCGCGCAGGTCCCCGGCGTCTTCCAGCAGGCGTTCCACCTCATGCGCTCCGGGCGCCCCGGGCCGGTTCTCATCGACCTGCCCATCGACGTCCAGCTCACCGAGATCGAGTTCGACCCCGACACGTACGAACCGCTCCAGGCGTACAAGCCGGCCGCGACCCGTGCCCAGATCGAGAAGGCGATCGGGCTGCTGAACGCGTCCGAGCGTCCCCTGATCGTGGCCGGCGGCGGTGTCATCAACGCCGACGCCACCGAACTCCTTGTGGAGTTCGCCGAGTTGACCGGCACCCCGGTCGTCCCGACGCTCATGGGCTGGGGCATCCTGCCCGACGACCACGAGCTGAACGCCGGCATGGTGGGCCTGCAGACCTCGCACCGCTACGGCAACGCGACGTTCCTGGAGTCCGACTTCGTCCTCGGCATCGGCAACCGCTGGGCCAACCGCCACACCGGCAAGCTGGACGTCTACACCGCGGGCCGTACCTTCGTGCACGTCGACATCGAGCCCACCCAGATCGGCAAGATCTTCGCCCCGGAGTTCGGCATCGCCTCCGACGCGAAGGCCGCCCTGGAGCTCTTCGTCGAGGTGGCACGGGAGTTGAAGGCGGCCGGCAAGCTGCCCGACCGCTCCGCCTGGGCCGCCTCCGCGCAGGAGAAGCGGGCCACCCTCCAGCGCCGCACGCACTTCGACGACATCCCGATCAAGCCGCAGCGCGTCTACGAGGAGATGAACAAGGCCTTCGGACCGGAGACCCGGTACGTCTCCACCATCGGCCTCTCGCAGATCGCCGGCGCCCAGATGCTGCACGTCTACCGGCCGCGCCACTGGATCAACTGCGGCCAGGCGGGCCCGCTCGGCTGGACGATCCCGGCCGCCCTCGGTGTCGCCAAGGCCGACCCGGACGCGCAGGTCGTCGCCCTCTCCGGCGACTACGACTTCCAGTTCATGATCGAGGAACTGGCCGTCGGCGCCCAGCACCGGATCCCCTACGTCCACGTCCTCGTGAACAACGCCTACCTGGGGCTGATCCGGCAGGCGCAGATCGGACTGGACATCAACTTCCAGGTCAACCTGGAGTTTGAGAACATCAACTCCCCCGAGCTGGGCGTCTACGGCGTCGACCACGTGAAGGTCGTCGAGGGCCTCGGCTGCAAGGCGATCCGGGTCACCGACCCGAGCGAACTCGGCGCCGCCTTCGAGCAGGCCAAGAAGCTCGCCGCCGAGTTCCAGGTGCCCGTCGTCGTCGAGGCGATCCTGGAGCGCGTCACCAACATCGCCATGAGCAAGACCAACGACATCAGCGCCGTCGTGGAGTTCGAGGAGGTCGCGACCGAGCCGGGCCACACGCCCACCTCGATCCGCACCCTCAAGGTCTGACGCGGAACACGCGAACAACGGGGCGGCCCATCCCGGGGGGATGGGCCGCCCCCGCGCGTTGTTCCCAGGAGCGGACCGTTCCGGCATCCTCGGCTCATGCGGATGACCGTCCCCACCCCCCTCGGCGACATCGCCGTACGCTGCCTCGCGGAGCCCGTCGGCCCCACCCGGCCCGGACGGGTCCCCGGCCGGGCCGAGGCGCCCGCGCTGCTCCTGCTGCACGCCAACCCCGGCGACGGGCGCGACTTCGACGCCGTGCTGCCCGCCCTCGCCGACCGGCACCGCACCTATGTCGTGGACTGGCCCGGCTACGGCGGCTCGACCGCGCGCGACCCCGAACGGGTCACCCCCGAGGGGCTGGTGGCCGTAGCGGAACGGGTGATCGACGTGCTGGCCGCACGACACGGCGTGCGTCGGATCGCCGTCCTCGGCAACAGCGTCGGCGGCTACGTCGCCTGCCGTCTCGCCCAGGGTCCGCGCGCCGCGGCGGTCACCGCGCTCGTCCTGGTGGACCCCGCGGGCTTCACCCGGCACACCGCGCTCACCCGGTGGTTCTGCCGCGAGGTGATGGGCCGTCCCGTCCGCGCCCGCCGACTGGTGGTCCCCCTGGCCCGCGCCTACCTCGGCCGCCTCGGCACGCCCAGCGCGCGGGAGACGTACGCCCGCACCCGTCAACTCCCCTACGAGGAGCGGAGGCTGGCCGTGCACTGCGCCATCTGGCGCGCTCTCGCCGACCCGGACTTCGCCCTCGCCGACCCGGCCGGCCTCGACCTGCCGATCCTGCTGCTGTGGGGGAGCCGTGACCCTGTCGTCCCCGCGCTCCTCGACGGCCGCCGTGCCCGGCGCGCGCTCCCCGCGCGGGTGTCGAGCGTGCTGCTGCCGACCGGCCACGAACCGTACAACGAACGCCCGGGGCTCTTCCTGCGGCACGTCCTGCCGTTCCTGGACGATCCGGGAGCCGTCGCCCCGAGCCGCGTCCGAAGCCCCAGCCGCCCCCGCGGCGGGTGAGGTCCCGGCGGGGGCCGGGTGCGGCGAAGCCGGAGAGGCCCGCACGCGACAGCGCGACGGTCGAAGGCCCTGTGGCCTCGCCGCCGCGCTGTCGTTCCGGTGCTTCCCCCGTACCCCCGTGCGGGACCCGCCGCCCCCGTGCCGGCGGGCCCCGTGTGCCGAGAATGTGCCTCATCCGGCGGGAGTTGAAGCCCCCGAGGCGGTGTTCAGAGCTAGATTTGAGGGTTCCGTAGGCCCGCTACGCCCGCTGGTGTACGTCCGGGGTCCGTTTGCCGCCCGTTTCGGTGCCCGGGTGCTTCCGGTACCTCCCGCCCGCCACGCCGGGCGCTCCCGCGATCGGCGGGACTCACCGTCCGGGGACTCCGTCCTCCGGGTACTCGGACAGTCCGGGCCAGTCGTCCGGACCGCCGCCCAGCCACTCGATGATGTCGGTCTTCTCGACCTCGATCGCGTCGAGGTCGACGTCCGCCTGGCGCAGGATCTCGACCACGTCGTCCAGGTGGTACGCGATGCCGAGCAACCGGTCGCCCGCGGTGACCCGCCGTGATCCGTCCAGGCCGGGCGGGTGCACCACCGTCCGGGGAAAGTCCATGCCGTCAGCCTCCATGCTCCCAGGCTGCTGTGCCCGGCCGCATTCCGCACCCGGAGGTCGCGGTGCGGACCGGGTCCGCCGGGCCCTCGACGCGAACGGCCGGGCGCCGGGTACGGGACCGTCCGTACCCGGCGCCCGGCCGGTGAGCTGTGGAGTTGTTGCCGTCCGACGGCGCGAGGCTGGGCGCGACAGGACATTCGCGCCGCCGGACGGAGCAGGGGGCCCGTACGGGCCGGTTGGTACGGGTGGGGCTGGGACCGCGGCGGATGCGACGGAACCGTGACGCCCCTTCCCTCAGGTCGAGAAGGGGGTCGCGGGACCTTGACCACCGCACTGGCTCGTATGCCGCCGCGGTCCTGGCCTCGCCCGCGGATGGTCCTGCGGCCACCCCTCATCCGGGCCGCATGGTTTCCGCGGGCTACGCGCACCGCCCTGACCTCCCGTCAGAGGCGGTGCGCGAGCTGGTGGTTCAGTCCTCGCGCAGGGCGCGGACCGCCTCCTCCACGCGCTTGCCGTACTCCGGGTCGGCGGCGTGGAAGTGGGCGAGGTTCTTCTCGATGACGTCGTCCAGGGAGACCTGGGCGAGGCCGCCGGCGATGTTCGCCACCAGCCGGGAGCGCTCGTCGGCCGACATCAGCCGGTAGAGCTCGCCCGCCTGGAAGAAGTGGTCGTCCTTGGTGTGCAGCGGGGCCTCGTGGGTGCCCGTGTGGCCGTTCACGGCGAGCGGTGCGGCCAGCGGGCGGCCGGTCTCGACGGGGCCGTCGTAGGAGTTCGGCTCGTAGTTCCTCGCGGCGCGGCCCTGGGCGTTGGACGCCATGAGACCGTCACGGCCGTAGTTGTGCGCGGTCGTGGCCTTCGGCGCGTTCACGGCGAGCTGGGTGTGGTTGACGCCCAGGCGGTAGCGGTGCGCGTCCGCGTAGGCGAACAGCCGGCCCTGGAGCATCTTGTCGGGGGAGGGGCCGATGCCCGGGACGAAGTTGTTCGGGGAGAACGCGGCCTGCTCGACCTCGGCGAAGACGTTGTCGGGGTTGCGGTCCAGGACCAGCCGGCCCACGCGCTGGAGCGGGTAGTCCTTGTGCGGCCACACCTTGGTGAGGTCGAACGGGTTGAAGCGGTAGTCCGCCGCCTCGGCGGCCGGCATGAGCTGCACGTGCAGCGTCCAGGACGGGTTCACGCCCCGCTCGATGGCCTGGAGCAGGTCCGTCTGGTGGGAGTTCGGGTCCTTGCCCGCGAGCTCCTGCCCCTGCTCGCTGGAGAGGCTGCGGACACCCTGGTTCGTCTTGAAGTGGTACTTGACGAAGAAGGCCTCGCCCTCGGCGTTCGTCCACTGGTAGGTGTGCGAGCCGTAGCCGTTCATGTGGCGGTACGAGGCCGGGATGCCGCGGTCGCCCATCAGCCAGGTCACCTGGTGCGTGGCCTCGGGGGCGTGCGCCCAGAAGTCCCAGACGTTGTCCGGCTCCTGCTTGCCCGTGAACGGGTCGCGCTTCTGGGAGTGGATGAAGTCGGGGAACTTGATGGGGTCCTTGATGAAGAAGACCGGGGTGTTGTTGCCGACGAGGTCGTAGTTGCCCTCCTCGGTGTAGAACTTCAGCGCGAAGCCGCGGGGGTCGCGGACCGCGTCGGCGCCGCCGAGGTTGTCGGCGACGGTCGAGAAGCGGAGGAAGACCTCGGTGCGCTTGCCCACGGTGTCCAGGAAGTCGGCGTGCGTGTAGCCGGTGACGTCGTCGGTGACCTCGAAGTAGCCGTACGCGCCGGAGCCGCGGGCGTGCACCACGCGCTCCGGGATGCGCTCACGGTTGAAGCGGGCGAGCTTCTCCAGGAGGTGCTGGTCCTGGAGGAGGAGCGGGCCACCGACGCCGGCGGTGGCGGAGTTCTGGTTGTCGGCGACTGGGGCGCCGGACTCGGTCGTGAGCACGCGCTTCGACATCGTGGACCTTCCGTACGTGTGGGCAGCGGGGTCAGCGGAAACCTTCTTCCGCTATGTGGACCACTTCCGCTTCGTGGAGCCTAGGTTCGGGGCGAACGAGACGTCAACAGTTTGTTGAAGAGGATCCGGGCCGCGGTGGCGCCTGGGCGCGACAGGACAGGTGTCAGCGCCACCGCGGCCCGGAGGTTCGAGGGGCCCGGGCGGTACCGGGCCGGCTCTTCGCCTGGTTCAGAGCTGCGCGCCGGAGAGGCTCTCGACCGTGCGCAGCAGCGCGGAGTGGTCCAGGCCGCCGTCGCCCTGCGCGCGCAGGCTGGCGACGAGCTGGGCGACCACGGCACCGACGGGCAGCGCGGCACCGACGTTGCGGGCGGCGTCCGTGACGATGCCCATGTCCTTGTGGTGCAGGTCGATCCGGAAGCCCGGCTTGAAGTCGCGGTTCAGGAAGTTGTCCTTCTTGCGCGCCAGCACGGTGGAGCCCGCGAGGCCGCCGCCGAGGACGTCGAGCGCGGCCTTCAGGTCGACGCCGGACTTCTCCAGGAAGACCACGGCCTCGGCGCACGCCTGGATGTTCACGGCGACGATCAGCTGGTTGGCGGCCTTCACGGTCTGGCCCGAGCCGTGCGGACCGCACAGCACGATGGTCTTGCCGAGTGCCTCGAAGATCGGCTCCGCCGTGTCGAAGTCGCCCTGCTCGCCGCCGACCATGATGGACAGGACGGCCTCGATCGCGCCGGCCTCACCGCCGGACACCGGGGCGTCCAGGACGCGGATGCCCTTGTCCTTCGCCGCCTTCGCGAGGTCCACCGAGGTCTGCGGGGTGATCGAGGACATGTCGATCAGCAGCGCGCCGGACCGCGCGTTCTCCAGAATGCCGTCGGGGCCGTACGCGATGGCCTCGACCTGCGGGGAGGCGGGCACCATCGTGATCACGACGTCGGCGTCCCGGACGGCCTCGGCGATCGATCCCGCGGCGCTGCCGCCCGCGGCGGACAGGCGCTCCAGCTTGTCCTTCTCCAGCGTGAAGCCGGTGACGTCGTACCCGGCCTTGATCAGGTTCTCCGCCATGGGCGAGCCCATGATGCCGAGACCGATCCACGCGACCTTGGGCAGATTCGTGTTGCTCATGAGGGTGCCTCTCTGGAATCTCTGCTACGTCTTCGGGGTGCCGCTCAGCGGGCGGCTCGGGCGGCGGCGGGCAGCCAGTCGAAGGCCTCCGCGCTCGGCCGGTCGCCCGGCTTGTACTCCAGGCCGACGAAGCCCTCGTAACCGGCCTTGGCGAGCTGGTCGAGGAGCTCCTCCAGCGGGAGCGTGCCGGTGCCCGGGGCACCGCGGCCGGGGTTGTCGGCGATCTGCACGTGACCGGTCCGGTCGGCGTACGCGGCGATCACCTGCTGCAGGTCCTCGCCGTTCATGGACAGGTGGTAGAGGTCCATGAGGAACCTGGCGTTGCCGAGGCCGGTCGCCTCGTTCACCCGGTCGACGACGGCGATGCCGGCCGGGGCGCTCACCAGCGGGTAGCGCGGCGACTCCGGCTGGTTGAGCGTCTCGATCAGCAGGACGGCGCCGATCCGGTCCGCGGCGCGGGCCGCGAGAACCAGGTTCTCCAGGGCCAGCGCGTCCTGTTCGGCCGGGTCCACGCCGTCGACGCGGTTGCCGTACAGCGCGTTGAGCGCCGTGCAGCCGAGCGAGCGGGCGAAGTCGGCGGCCACGTCGATGTTGGCGCGGAAGCGCTCCGACTCCTCGCCGGGGAGCGACAGGGCGCCCCGGTCCGGTCCCGGCAGCTGCCCGGCGTAGAAGTTCAGCCCCGTGAGCCGGACGCCCGCGTCCTCGATCGCCTTCTTCAGGGCGTCGAGCTCGGACCGCTCGGGGGTGGGGGAGTCGACCCAGGGCCACCACAGCTCGACCGCGGTGAAGCCCGCCGCGGCGGCGGCCGCGGGGCGCTCCAGGAGCGGGAGTTCCGTGAAGAGGATCGACAGGTTGACGTTGAAGCGCTGGTCTGCGAATCCCATGGGGGTCGGCGCTCCCTTCCGTACTGGCGGCCGTGCTGTCGGCCGGGCCGGCTGTTTCGGCAGCGACTCCGCATGCGCGGATTCCGTGGATTCCGTATTGCGGAAGTTCGTTTCTGCTTAATGGAAGATTGCCGTCGTGTGTCGGAGCTTGTCAAGGGGGTGCCACCGGAAAGCCGCCTCCGTCCGGAGGGGACTGCCGGGGCGGCGGCGTCGCGCAGTAGGTTGAGCCCGTGCGATTGAGAGTGGAGTTCACGACCGAGCCCTTCGATCTCGACGAGGCGCCCCGGCACGCGCTGGTCGCCCGGGAGGTCATCGAGGCGGCCGACCTGGAGGCCGTGGATGTCGGCCCGTTCGGCAACACCGCGGAAGGCGGCGCGGACTCCGTGCTGACCGCGGTCGACGCGCTGCTGCGCAGAACCCTGGGGGCGGGCGCCACCCGGGTCTCCCTCCAGGTCAACGTCGTGGGTGCCGTCGGGGAGGGCGATAAGTGACCGGAATCGGGGACGACTCCTTCGTCGCGGCGGTCAAGCCGCTGGTCGACGCGATGGGGGGCGAGATGCTGCCGCCCGAGCAGGCCGGCGCCGACGACGTCGTGCTGTCCTGGGAGGGTGCCGACGTCGTCGCCGTGCGCCTGCCCCAGCTCGCCGACTCGCTCGACCACATCCTCGCCGCCCTGGAGCGCAAGCAGGGCAAGCCGCTCGCGGACCTCGACCGCAGGGCCAAGCAGGAGGTCGTCCGCATCCTGGAGGCGCGCGGCGCCTTCTCCGTGCGGCACGGCGTGGAGACCGTGGCCGGTGCCCTCGGCGTCAGCCGCTTCACCGTCTACAACTATCTGAACCGCGAGAAAGGCGCCTGACCAGCGACAACGCCCTTGATGGCGGCGGACTTCGGCCCGCCGTCGGTCACCGCCGTCCGGACCGTCCGGGCGGCGGTTTTTGTTACCCGAAGTTTTCAACAAAGTGTTGACGTGGTGTTTCCGAGAGCGTTAGCTATCCGCAGCCCGTCCAGCACAAGGCCACGGAGGCTTCCCGTGACGTCGAGTACGACACCTGGCGGCCTCGCCCGGTTCAACGCACTGGCGGAGCACGCGGCCCTCGCCGCGCTCCACGAGGCATGCGCCTCCCGGGCGTGGGCCGAGCGGCTCCTCGCCGCCCGCCCGTACGCCACCGCCGACGACCTGTACACCGCGAGCGACGCCGCCATGGCCGAGCTGACCGACGCGGACCTGGCCGAGGCGATGGCCGGGCACCCGCCCATCGGGCGGCCGAAGCCCGGTGACCCCACCTCCTCCCGGGAGCAGCGCGGCATGGCCGGCGCCTCCGAGGAACTCAAGGAGGAGATGCTCGAACTGAACCTGGCCTACCAGGAGAAGTTCGGCCACGTCTTCCTGATCTGCGCCACCGGCCGGACCGGCGAGCAGATGCGCGACGCGGTCAAGGAGCGGATCGGCAACTCCTCCGAGCAGGAGCGCGAGATCGTCCGCGTCGAACTGGGGAAGATCAACCGCATCCGGCTCCGCAATCTCGTACAGGAAGAAGAGGCATGAGCACCGACACCACCGCCTCCGTGTCCACCCACATCCTGGACACCAGCGTCGGCCGCCCCGCCGGGGGCGTCGCCGTCCAACTCGCCGCCCGCGCCGGGCGCGAGGCCGACTGGCGGGCGCTCGGCGGTTCCGCCACCGACGCGGACGGCCGGTGCAAGGACCTTCCGGCCCTGCCGGAGGGCACGACCCACGTACGGCTCGACTTCGCGGTCGAGGCGTACTTCGAGTCGGATTCAGCGACACAGCAAGCCGATGCGCAGCAGGACGCCCCCGCGAATCGGGACAGCGAGACGTTCTTCCCCGAGGTGGCCATCACCTTCGCCGTCAGGCCGGGCGAGCACTACCACGTACCGCTGCTGCTCAACCCGTTCGGCTACTCCGTTTACCGAGGGAGCTAGCAGACATGCCCACGATTCTGGGACAGAACCAGTACGGCAAGGCCGAGAACCGCGTCGTCAAGATCACCCGCGACGGCGACACGCACCACATCAAGGACCTGAACGTGTCCGTCGCGCTCAGCGGCGACATGTCGGAGGTCCACCTCTCGGGCTCCAACGCGAACGTCCTGCCGACGGACACCACCAAGAACACGGTGTACGCCTTCGCCAAGGAGTACGGCATCGAGTCCGCCGAGCAGTTCGGCATCCACCTGGCGCGGCACTTCGTGACCAGCCAGGAGCCGATCAAGCAGGCGCGCATCCGCATCGAGGAGTACTCGTGGGAGCGGATCGCGACCTCGGACGCCAACTCCCGCTTCATCGGCGCCGACGAGGTCAAGCACTCCTTCGTCCGCAAGGGCCAGGAGACCCGGGTCACCCAGATCACCTTCGACGGTGAGAACTGGGAGGTCATCTCGGGCCTGAAGGACCTCGTCGTGATGAACTCGACCAACTCCGAGTTCTGGGGCTACGTCAAGGACAAGTACACGACGCTCCAGGAGGCCTACGACCGCATCCTGGCCACCCAGGTCTCCAGCCGCTGGCGCTTCAACTGGACCGGCGACGACCAGAAGATGCCCAACTGGGAGAAGTCCTACGACCAGGTCAGGAAGCACATGCTCCAGGCCTTCGCGGAGACCTACTCGCTCTCGCTCCAGCAGACCCTGTACCAGATGGGCTCGCGGATCATCAACAACCGCAGCGAGATCGACGAGGTCCGCTTCTCCCTGCCGAACAAGCACCACTTCCTGGTGGACCTGAAGCCGTTCGGCCTCGAGAACGACAACGAGGTCTACTTCGCGGCCGACCGTCCGTACGGGCTGATCGAGGCCACCATCCTGCGCGACGGCTGCGAGCCGCACATCCCGGTGGACCTCACCAACCTGTAGTACTGCACGGGCGGTCCGCACGGACCGCCCCCCGCGGTACTGCCGCTACAGCCCCGACGCGTGCGCCGGCGTCAAGTCCCAGGGGAGAGCGGGGGCATCTGCGCAACAACAGCACCACGGACCCGGTCGTCACCCCGCTCGGCCCCCGGGTCCGTCCACCAATGGGAAGAACGAGGAACCGTCGTGGCAGTCCAGCGCATCGTCATCGAGAACTGCGCCATCGCGACCGTGGACGCGGGTGACACCGAGTACGCCTCGGGTCACATCGTCGTCGCCGACAACAGGATCGAGTCGGTGGGTGCCGGAAAGGCCCCCGAGAACCTGGAGAACGTGGTCCGCCGCATCGACGGCACCGGGCACCTGGCCACCCCCGGCCTGGTCAACACCCACCACCACTTCTACCAGTGGATCACCCGCGGCCTCGCCACGGACCACAACCTCTTCAACTGGCTCGTCGCGCTGTACCCGACCTGGGCGCGCATCGACGAGCAGATGGCCTACTCGGCCGCTCAGGGCTCCCTCGCCATGATGGCCCGCGGCGGAGTCACCACGGCCATGGACCACCACTACGTCTTCCCGAAGGGCTCCGGCGACCTGTCCGGCGCCATCATCCGGGCCGCCCGCGAGACCGGCGTCCGCTTCACCCTCGCCCGCGGCTCCATGGACCGCAGCGAGAAGGACGGCGGACTGCCGCCGGACTTCGCCGTCGAGACCCTCGACGGGGCGCTCGCCGCCACCGAGGCGACGGTCGACGAGCACCACGACGCCTCCTTCGACGCCATGACCCAGGTCGCCGTCGCGCCCTGCTCCCCCTTCTCCGTCTCCACCGAACTCATGAAGCAGGGTGCCGAGCTGGCCCGCCGCAAGGGCGTCCGGCTCCACACGCACGGCTCGGAGACCGTCGAGGAGGAGCAGTTCTGCAAGGAACTGTTCGGGATGGGCCCGACCGACTACTTCGAGTCGACCGGCTGGCTCGGCGAGGACGTGTGGATGGCGCACTGCGTCCACATGAACGACTCCGACATCGCCGCCTTCGCCCGTACGAAGACGGGCGTCGCCCACTGCCCGTCCTCCAACGCCCGGCTCGCCGCCGGTATCGCCCGGGTTCCCGACATGCTCGCCGCCGGCGTCCCGGTCGGCCTCGGCGTCGACGGCACCGCCTCGAACGAGTCCGGCGAACTCCACACCGAGCTGCGCAACGCGCTGCTCATCAACCGTCTCGGCGCCCACCGCGAGGCCGCCCTGAACGCCCGTCAGGCGTTGCGCCTCGGCACTTTCGGCGGCGCCCAGGTCCTCGGCCGCGCGAGCCAGATCGGCTCCCTGGAGGCGGGCAAGCTCGCCGACCTCGTGCTGTGGAATCTGGACACCCTGGCGCACGCGTCGATCGCCGACCCGGTGACGGCGCTCGTCTTCGGCGCGGCAGCGCCCGTCTCCCTCTCGCTCGTCAACGGAAAGCCGGTCGTCGAGGACAGCCGGCTCCTCAACGTCGACGAGGACGCCATCGCCCGCTCCACGCGGGCGGAGGCGCAGCGCCTCGCGCGGATCGCCGCGCAGGCCTGACCACCAGATCTCCGGCCGAGGGGGACGGCCCTCGGCCGGTAGCCGTGGACCCGAGCGGGGTCCATGGCGGCCGTATCCGGGGCGTGCATGGACGTGCGCGCCCCGGAACGGTCTCCGCCGCGTGGACACCGCGTCCGCGCGACGGTCATCGTCCCGGTCCCGCACGACCGCGCATCACCTCCCTGACACCCACGTCGACGGCGACGTGTACCCGACCGGAGGAGCCGCCGTGGCCGCCCAGCCCGAGCCCAGCACCGATGCACGACCAACTGGAGCAACTGGAGCAACTGGCCAGTCGAAGCACCCGGTTGACGAGAAACTGCCCGCCCTGAAGATGGCGACGAGCGGCCTGCAGCACGTGGCCGCCATGTACGCCGGAGTCGTCGCGCCGCCCCTGATCGTGGGCGCCGCCGTCGGTCTCTCCGCCACCGAACTCACCTTCCTCACCGGCGCCTGCCTGTTCACCGCGGGCCTCGCCACGTTCCTCCAGACGCTCGGCTTCTGGAAGATCGGAGCCCGGCTGCCGTTCGTCAACGGCGTCACGTTCGCCGGCGTCGCCCCGATGACCGCGGTCGTCGCCGCCGCCAAGGACAAGAGCGACGCCCTGCCGATCATCTACGGCGCGGTCATCGTCGCCGGTGTCCTCGGCTTCCTGGCGGCCCCCTTCTTCAGCAAGGCCGTCCGCTTCTTCCCGCCCGTCGTCACCGGCAGCGTCATCACGCTCATCGGCGTCTCCCTGCTGCCGGTCGCCTTCGGCTGGGCCCAGGGGCCCGATCCCGCCGCCCACGACTACGGTTCGCAGACCTACCTCGGCCTCGCGGCGGTGACCCTCGTCATCGTCCTGCTGCTGCGCCGCTTCACCCGCGGCTTCGTCAAACAGATCGCGGTCCTGCTCGGCCTGATCGTGGGCACGCTCGTCGCGATCCCGTTCGGCGTCACGGACTTCGGCCCGGTGGCCGACGCGGACGTCGTCGGCTTCCCGACGCCGTTCCACTTCGGTGCCCCGCAGTTCCACCTCGCCGCGATCCTCTCGCTGTGCGTGGTGATGGTCGTCTCGATGACCGAGTCGACCGCGGACATGCTGGCGCTCGGCGAGATAGTCGAGCGGCCGGCCGACGAGAAGACCATCGCGGCCGGACTGCGCGCGGACACCCTCGGCTCCGCGCTGAGCCCGCTCTTCAACGGCTTCATGTGCAGCGCCTTCGCGCAGAACATCGGCCTGGTGGCGATGACCCGGATCCGCAGCCGGTACGTCGTCGCCACCGGAGGCGGCTTCCTGGTGCTCATGGGGCTGTGCCCGATGGCGGCGTCCCTGATAGCCGTGGTGCCGCGTCCGGTGCTCGGCGGCGCGGGGGTCGTCCTCTTCGGCTCGGTGGCGGCCAGCGGCATCCAGACCCTGGTCAGGGCCGGCCTGGAGAAGGACAACAACGTGCTGATCGTGGCCGTCTCCCTCGCGGTCGGCATCATCCCGATCACGGCGCCCGGGTTCTACCACGCGTTCCCGGAGACCGCGCGGATCGTCCTCGACTCCGGCATCTCGACGGGCTGCGTCGCGGCCGTGGTCCTCAACCTGGTCTTCAACCACCTCGGCAGGGGCCGTGAGGACGCCGGCGAGGTCACCCACCCCATGGAGGCGGGCGAGGACCTCAAGGCGGTACCCGCCCACTGACCGAAGGGCGGCGGCACACGGAGGGCGCGGCACGAGAACGTGCCGCGCCCTCCGCCGTTCCCCGGCCGGATCAGCCGATGTGGTAGCTGTCGCCGTAGACCTTCCAGTCCAGCGGCGTGTTCAGGTTCAGGTTCTTGTTGCGGACGAAGACCCGCTGCTCGGTGTCCACCCGGCTGGTGTCGGAGTGGGCCTCCTCCTGCTTCATGGCCCATACCCGCGCGTCGAGGAAGGCGTTCAGCCACGTCACCTCGTCGCCGCCCTGGGCCGGGGGCTTGGCCTTCGCGAGCGCGCGCTTGCGGATGCTGCTGAAGCTGGTGCTGTCGCCGCCGTCGCCGTGCATGACGATGGCGTCGTAGTACGTGAACTGGCCGAGCGCGCCGATGCCGTCGGTCTTGCCCTGCTTCACGGCGGGGTTGAAGTAGACCCGGTCGCGCTCGTCGTTCTGGGCCTGCTGGAACGCGGTGTCCTGGGCGGCCTTGCGCCAGTCGGCCGGGAAGCCGGGGTCCAGTCCCTCGTGGGAGTCGCTGCCGTCGACCTCGCGCAGCGCGGGCAGGTACTTGGCCAGGACGTTGCCGGGCTTGCGCTGGGTGTACAGCTCGACGAGGTCGAGCATGTCGTGGGTTCCGGAGCAGAAGCCGATGATTCCGGCGGTGTAGCCGCGGCCGTCGCCGATGTCCTCGATGTACTTGTACTGCGCCTTCCAGTCCAGCGAGGAGTTCTCCGCGCTGGAGACCAGCTTCATGGCGATCTCCTTCTTCGCCGGGTCGTCCAGGCCGACGGGCGCGGCGGTCGCGCTCTGGGTGGTGAGGAGGGGGACGGCCACGAGCGACGCGCCGAGCAGACCGAGCAGGGCGCGACGCGACGTGCCTATGTGGGGGGTGTTCACGGTGCCTCCGGTAGGGGAGTGATGGTGCCGCGTATTGTTAGGAAGGTTTCCTACCAGAGATTCGGAATGCCGTACACCCGTTCGGCGAGGCCTAGTTGAACGCCTCGCGGACCTCACGCGTCCCGGATTCCGCTTCCGCGGCGGGAGTTGAGGCCTTCCGGCGGGGACGCAGCAGCACGGCGGCCGAGGTCAGCGCGGTGGCCGCGATCACGGCGGCGACACCGAAGGCCAGCCGGTACCCGTCCGCCGTCGCCGCCACGACGTGCTCGCCCGCATCGGTCAGTTTCTCGGTGCGGCTCGCCGCCAGCGTCGTCAGGACGGCCAGCCCGAGCGAACCACCCACCACCTGGGTGGTGTTGAAGAGCCCCGAGGCGAGCCCCGCGTCCTCCGGGCGGGCGCCCGACATCGCGAGCCCCGTCACGGCGGGCATCGCCGCCGCGAACCCCGCCGAGAGCAGGAGGAGGGCCGGCAGTACGTCGACGGCGTAGGACCCGTCGACCGGCGCCCGGCCGAGCAGGGCGAGACCCGCCGTGATCAGAGTGAGTCCGGCGAGCAGGACCCGGTACGGCCCGAAGCGGGCGACCGTGCGCGCCGACAGGGTCAGCATCAGCACACCGATCGCGACCGGCGCCGGAAGGAACGCCGCGCCGGTCAGCAACTCGCTGTAACCAAGCACCCGTTGGAGATACAGCGCGCCGATGTACTGGAAACCGTACATTCCGGCGATCATCAGGATCTGCACCGCGTTGGCGCTCGTCAGGGTCCGGGAGCGGAACAGCCGCAGGCGCAGCAGGGGTCGGGCGGCCCGGGCCTGGCGGAGGGTGAAGCCGGCGAAGAGGGCGAGCGCGAGGGAGCCGAGGGCGAGCGTGCCGCCGAGGCCGCGGTCGCCGGCGCCCACGATCGTGTACACCGTCAGCATCAGCGCGCCCGTGACGAGGGCCGCGCCGGGGTGGTCGGCGCCCCGTCCGACACCGTCCCCCTGTTCCGGCCGGTCCGGTGCGAGGATCCGCAGCGCGGCGACCCAGGCCAGCACACCGATCGGCAGGTTGATCAGGAAGATCCAGTGCCAGCCGAGCGCCTGCGTCAGCGCGCCGCCGAGAAACGTGCCGAGCGCTCCGCCCGCCGCGCCGACCGCGCTGAACACCGCGATGGCGCGCCCCTGTTCACGGTGGCCGGGGAAGAGTGACACCAGCATGCCGAGGACGACCGCCGAGGTCATCGCCCCGCCGCCCCCTTGGAGGGCGCGGGCCGCGATCAGCACGGCGGGGCCGGTCGCGACCCCGCACAGGACGGACGCCGCGGTGAACACGGCGAGCCCGGCGGTGAACATCCGCCGGCGGCCCACCAGGTCGCCGAGTCGCCCGGCGAGCAGCAGCAGCCCGCCGAACGGGATCAGGTAGGCGTTCACGACCCAGGCCAGTCCGGCGGCCGAGAAGCCCAGGTCCTCCTGGATCGCGGGCATGGCGACGGTGACGATGTTCCCGTCCAGGACGGTCATCAGCGTTCCCGCGCAGAGCACCACGAGCGAGGCCCCGGGCGAGTACGTTCGTGGTGTCGGGGGGCTCGCGGGCCCGGTCCGGGACGACATGACGACCTCCGTGTTCTCCACGGACGGTGACCGGTCCGTGGACGCTCTCCCTTGGTGCACGACTTGTAACGGGGTACATCGTGAGTGACCATGGGAGGCGGCATAAGGAGGCACCCGGATGTCCCAGGGGAACACCGGTGTTACGTCCCAGGCAGTGCTCGCGCAGGCGTGCCCGGTCCGCGAGGTTCTTGACAGGGTCGCCGGAAAATGGAGCGTGCTGATCATCGTGGCCGCGGCGCACGGACCGATCCGCTTCACCGCACTGGAGCGCAGCATCGAGGGGATCAGCCGGCGCATGCTGACCCTCACCCTGCGTCACCTGGAGCGCGACGGACTCGTCACGCGCACCGTCCACCCGACGGTGCCACCGAAGGTCGAGTACGAACTCACCCCGGTGGCGCGCGAGTTGCATGCGACGCTGCTCTCCCTGACCGACTGGGCCGAGCGGCACCGCGTCACCATCGCCGAGTCCCGCGCGGCCTACGACGCCGAGCACCGGCCGGAGCTGCTGGACACGTAGGGCGCCTGCCGTCCGGACCCGGCCCGTGCGGGCGACGGACCCCGGGAGGCGGGTGCGCTTCCGCGCGGCGGGGCCCCGAGGGCTCTTCGACCGCCTACAGGCCCAGCGGGCCCGGGTCGGTGGCGAGTGCCTTGAAGGCGTCGCGCGGGCCGGAGACCAGCCGGCGCTCCGCGAGGTCCATCAGCCCGCCGACGGCCGTGATCTCCGCCGCGACCGTGCCGTCCGTCTTGTGGATGGTCTGCTCGATGCGGAAGCTCTTGCCCTCGCCCCACAGGAAGACGCACGTCACCTCGACCTCGTCGCCGGCCCGCAGCTCCCGCCGGTAGCGGATGGTCGTCTCCAGGGCGACCGGGCCGACCCCGGCGGCCGCCAGGACCGCCTGGCTGATCCCGGCCGCCTGGAGCACCGACCAGCGGGCGTGTTCGGCGTACTGGAGGTACACGGCCTGGTTGAGATGGCCCTGCACATCGGTCTCGTACCCGCGCACGGTCACGGGTACGGAAAACGGTTCTGCCACGACGTTCCCTTCGACGACGGTGATGCGACGGCCCGGCGGCCGCGCTGCCGGTGTCGGCCGCCGGGCCGCGCGGCCGGTGCCGAGACCCTCGCACGGCGGAGCGGGGCCGCAGCTCCGGAAAGCGCCAACTCCCTTGTACATCACACCCGTCCGGCTGCGCGACGCGGCCCCGCCGGGTCGCGGCACGTCAGGCCCTGCGGGGCGAGGCCAGGACGTAGCGGGCGCCGGTGCGCGGCTCGGTGTGTTCGCCCGTCTGCCAGCCGGCTCCCTCCAGGGTGGCCGCACAGGCGCGCAGCGCCGCGGAGTCCGGCTCGTGGACGGCGACCGCCTCCGGCTGGGGGGTCGCCCGCACCCGGTACCCGCCGCCCTCCGCCACGGCCGGACGGTGGCCGGCCGCCTCCAGGGCGAGCGCGGCGGCCTGCACCAGATGCGTACGCTCCCAGGCGCACGGGCGGTCGGTGGCGCCGTCCGCGCGGGTCATGCGGCGCAGCTCCAGCAGGCCCTGCCAGGCGCTGTGCACCTCCCGCAGCCGGGCCGGTCCCGCCTCGGCCCCTTCTTCACCGCCGATCCGAGCGGAGAAGACCCCGGAGGGCGCCCCCACGGGCGGCTCCGCGACCCCCGCCGGCGCGGAGGGCGAGGGCACGGAGTCCCGCGGCGCCTCGCGCACCCGGTGCCCGGCCGGCGTGAGGAAGTGGTCGCGCGGGGGACGCGGATGGCGGAACGCGAGCCCCCGCTTCACCAGCGCGGCGAGCTGCGTCTCGGTTCCCCTCAGCCGCCCGGTCACGGGATCGGCGGCCTCGATCAGGCGCAGCTGCGCGGCGGTCGGCGGTCGTGTCACGGCGCGCTCCCTCCACCCGGTGGTGCCACGGCGCTCCGCCTCCGCCGCAGGTCACTGCTGCTCGGGCAGCTCCCCGGCGGGGGTGAGCGGACCATGGGAACAGTACGCGTCGGGTCTGACATTCCAGCCGGCCACCACATGCCGCCGGTGCTCGGTGCTCAGCCGGCTCATCGTCCCGGTGCCGAGCTGGAACAGTGCGCCGGACTGCGCGTCCAACCCGAGGCGCCGCGCGGTCAGCACCCGCAGGAAGTGACCGTGCGAGACGACGACCACGCTGCCCTCCGACTCGGCGAGCGACGCGTCGATCCTGGCCAGCATCCGCTCGGCGCGCGCACCGACCTCCTCGGGGCTCTCCCCGGGATGCTCCGCCGGGCCGGCCGCGACACCGTCCGTGAACAGGAACCAGTCGGGCCGCTCGCGGTGGATCTCGACGGTCGTGATCCCCTCGTACCCGCCGTAGTCCCACTCGGAGAGGTCGGCGTCCACACGGGCACCGCCGATCCCGGCCAGCTGGGCCGTCTCCCGGGCCCGCCGCATCGGGCTCACGAACGCCGCCGCGATGTGGTGCCGGGCGATCAGCGGCGCGAGCCGCCGCGCCTGCTCCCGGCCGTTGTCGGTCAGTGGGACATCGGTCGACCCCGTGTGCCGTCCGGACAACGACCACTCGGTCTCGCCGTGCCGTACGAGGAGCAGGTCACCCATCGCCGCACCCTTTCCGTCCCTGCGTCAGATGCTGTCCCCCGTACGGTGACACCGACCGGGCGGGAACGCAGCACCGGCTCCTCCGGTCGGCCCTACCGGGGCCGCCGGGCCGGCTCTACTGCCGGTACCCGCTGAGGAACCGTCCGATCCTGCTGATCGCCGCGTCCAGGTCGTCGGCGTGCGGGAGGGTGAGGATGCGGAAGTGGTCGGGGCGCGGCCAGTTGAAGCCGGTGCCCTGGACGACCTGGATCTTCTCGCGCAGCAACAGGTCGAGGACGAACCTCTCGTCGTCGTGGATCGGGTGCACCGCCGGGTCGATGCGCGGGAACGCGTACAGGGCGCCCTTGGGCTTGACGCACGAGACGCCCGGGATCTCGTTGAGCTTCTCCCACGCGCGGTCGCGCTGCTCGCGCAGCCGTCCGCCGGGCCCGGTCAGTTCGTGGATCGACTGCCGGCCGCCGAGCGCGGCCTGGATGGCGTACTGCGCCGGGGCGTTGGCGCACAGCCGCATGGAGGCCAGCATCGTCAGCCCCTCCAGATAGCTGCGGGCGTGCTGCTTGGGGCCGGTGACGACCAGCCAGCCGGACCGGAAACCGGCGACGCGGTAGGTCTTCGACAGACCGCAGAAGGTGAGGACGACCAGGTCGGGGGCGAGGGCGGCGGCCGAGTGGTGCACCTCGTCGTCGTACAGGATCTGGTCGTAGATCTCGTCCGCGAACACCATCAGGCCGTGCCGCCGGGCGAGGTCGAGGATGCCCTCGACGATCTCCTTCGGATAGACCGCGCCCGTCGGGTTGTTGGGGTTGATGATGACGACCGCGCGGGTCCGGTCGGTGATCTTCGACGCCATGTCGTCCAGGTCCGGGTACCAGTCGGCCTGTTCGTCGCAGAGGTAGTGCACCGCCTTGCCGCCGGCGAGGGTGGTGACGGCCGTCCAGAGCGGGAAGTCGGGTGCGGGGACGAGGACTTCGTCGCCGTCCTCGACGAGGGCCTGGACCGCCATGGAGACCAGCTCGGACACGCCGTTGCCGAGGAAGACGTCGTCCACGTCGACGGCGAGGCCCCGCTCCTGGTAGCGCTGGGCGACCGCGCGGCGGGCGGACAGGACGCCTCGGGAGTCGGTGTAGCCGTGCGCCTGCGGCAGCATCCGGATCATGTCCTGGAGGATCTCCTCCGGCGCCTCGAATCCGAAGAGTGCCGGGTTGCCGGTGTTCAGGCGCAGCACGCTGTGGCCCGCCGCCTCCAGTGCGTCGGCCTGCTCGATGACCGGACCGCGGATCTCGTAACAGACCTCGCTGAGCTTGCTCGACTGCCGGAACTCCATGCGCTGCGCCCTCCGGTTGTGGTGTTGCTTGGTTTTACCAAGTGGGAGCTTGGAAAGTCCAACAAGATAGCTAGACTGCGTCGCATGTCACCGCGCCGAAGCTACGACCAGTACTGTTCCGCCGCCCGTGCCCTCGACGCCGTCGGGGACCGGTGGACCCTCCTGATCGTCCGCGAACTGCTCGGCGGCCCGCGCCGCTACACCGACCTGCACGCCGATCTGCCGGGCGTCAGCACCGACGTCCTGGCCTCCCGGCTCAAGGACATGGAGCGCGACGGCCTGACCACCCGCCGCCGTCTGCCCCCGCCGGGCGCGGCCTACGTCTACGAACTGACCGGACGTGGCGAGGAGTTGCTGCCGGTCCTCCAGGCCCTCGGGGAGTGGGGCGCGCCCGCGCTCGACGAGCGGCGCCCCACCGACGCCGTACGGGCGCACTGGTTCGCGCTGCCGCTGCTGAGAGGGCTGCGGGCGCTGGAGGTGGGGGAGGGCCTGCTCGAAGTCCGCCTGGACGAGGGGCGGTTCCATGTGCGCCTCGGCGACGAGGACGCGCCGCCCTACGGCGACGGCGAGGCGCCCGGGGAGCCGGACGCCCGGCTGACCCTGGACGCGCGGACGTGCGAGGCGGTGAGCCGCGGCGAGGCCACGCTGGCCGACCTGCTGCGGGAGGGCCGGGTCGAGGTGACGGGCGAGGGGTCCCTGGCCAAGGAACTGCGCGCCGCGTGAGCACCGTCGGCCTTCTCGCGGGGTGATCCCGGGCCGGGTCGGCCGGACGGGCGCGGGCTACGGAAAGGCCCGCCGCATCCCCGGGACGGGGGTGCGGCGGGCCGTGGGCGGAGCGTTCCGGTCAGGCGCCCGGCGGCACCCGGCGCGGGCGGCCCCGGCCGCGCGTCAGCGCATGGCCGCCGATCCCCGCGAGGGCCGCGAGGACACCGGCGATCCCCGTCCACACCCAGCGGTCGGACCACCAGCCGGACGTCCAGCCGTCGTCCGGTTCGAGCGAGGACAGCGCGGCCGAGGCCGAACCGGACTCCTCGTCGGAGTCCGCCTTCTCGGACGTCGTCGCGACGCCCGGGACGAGCGGCTTGGCGAGCGAACCGTCCACCGCGGCCGAACCGCCGATGTCCTTGGAGTCCACCCGCACCTCGGCGCTCACCGGCTGCCCGAGGTCACCCGCGCCGAGCCCGACGGCGGTGAGCCGGATGTAGTACGTGCCCGGCAACGGGTCGTCGGCCCACGGCTCCGACCAGGCGCGGACGGTGCGCAGGGTGCAGGCCAGCTCCACCGAGGCGGCGTCCGCCACCGCGGTCCGGGTCTGCGCCCCGTACTGGCAGGCCTGGCGTCGCCGCAGACCGTCGTACACGTCGATCTGCCAGGTCTGCGAGGCGGAGGGCCTGGAGGCCTCGGGCAGTTTCACCGTCGCCTTCACGGTGGGCCGCTGTCCGGCGTCCGCGGGGAACTGCCAGTACAGGTAGTCACCCGTGGAGCCGTTGGCGGTCGCCTGGGCGCCCTGCTCGATCTCGGTCGCCGTACGGAACGACGTACCGGCCTCGGTGGGCGTGGCGTCGTCACCGGACGGGCTCGCCGACGGGGAGGCCTCCGCGGCGGCGGGGGAGGCGGCGGCACCGAGCAGGGCGGGCGCCGCGGCGACCCCCAGCAGAAGTACGGCCGTGTTCAACACACGTCTGAAACGCATCAGTTGGTCCTCCAGACCGCGAACCGCCAGCGGGAGATCCAGCCCCACAGGACACCGGCGAGGAAGCCGGCGATCACCAGGGCGCCGAGCAGCCACCAGCCGCGTCCGAGGCCGAACGAGGCCACGTCCGCGGCCTGGTCGGGACCGTCGACGACGTCGACGGTCAGTTCCAGCGGCAGTCCGGGCGTGGTCTTCACGCCCGCCGCCGCGGAGAAGGAGTTGGAGACCTGGAGACACACGACCTCGGCGGGCGCGTCCTCGTCGTCGCTCTCGGCCTTCGGGTAGCGCAGACCGGTCGACACCACGTCGGTGCGGCCGTGTCCGGCCGCCTCGCCGCGCACGATCTCCCGGCCGTGCAGGGTGACCGCCCGCAGCAGCACCCCGTGGTCAGGGTTGACCTGCCGGTCGGCGGCGATGCTCACCGAGGCGCGCAGCTCCTTGCCGGGTTCGAGCTCCACGCGGTACCAGCGCTGCTGCGTGAACTCCTCACGGTCGGTGTAGAGGCCCGACTTGACGACGGGGGCGCCGGTGCACACGGAGGCACCCTCGACGGCCACCGGCTTCACCACCGGATCGGCGGCCCGGTCGACCAACTGGTTGACCCGGTCGCTGAGTTGCTCTTTGTGCTCGACCGAGGTGTAGGTGCCGCCGGTCGCCTCGGCGATACAGCTGAGCTGCTTGCGCATCTTGACGTTCGGGACCAGGCCGAGGGTGTCGATGGTGAGGTCGATGCCCTTGGCGGCGATCTCCCGCGCCACCTCGCAGGGGTCGAGAGGCTGGCAGGTGTCCTCGCCGTCGCTGATCAGCACGATCCGCCGGGTGCCCTCACCGCCCTGAAGGTCGTCGGCCGCCTTCAGGAGGGCGGGGCCTATCGGGGTCCAGCCGGTCGGGTTGAGGGTCGCCACGGCGGTCTTGGCCTCGGTGCGGTCCAGTGTCCCCACCGGGTACAGCTGGGCCGTGTCCTTGCAGCCCGTCTTGCGGTCGTCCCCGGGGTAGTTGGCCCCGAGCGTGCGGATGCCGAGCTGCACCTCCTCCGGCGTCGCGTCGAGCACCTCGTTGAACGCCTGCTTCGCCGCGGACATCCGCGACTCGCCGTCGATGTCCCGGGCGCGCATCGAACCGCTGACGTCCAGCAGGAGTTCGACCTTGGGCGCGGCCGCCGTGGTTTCGTCGGCGACCGCTCCGGCCGGGAACGCGATCCCCGCGGTCAGGGCGGCGAGCAGGGCGCAGACGCCCGCCGCCAGCCGTTGTCTTGTGATCATCGGCGGATCCTATTGATCAAAGGTGCCGCGCTTCAAAACGAGAGGCGTCGCGTCTCACGACGGGACGGGTCCGCCGAGCGGTTGAGGCAGCAGAGTCCACTGGTCACCGGGGGTGCCGGGGGAGAGCCGCATCAAAGTGAGGGCCTTGGTGGGAAGTGGCTCACTCAGCAGCGCGGGCAGGTCCGTCGTGCGCGGAAGGTCCGGTGCGACCGTTTCCAGCGCGTCGCGGAGCGCGGCCGTAGATCCCGCCGTCGCGCCGAGCGCGCCGCCCACGAGCGAGCCGAAGAGCTTGCGGCGCAGGGCGGTCTCGTCGTCCGTGACGATACGGCCCGACAGGCCGGGGACCGGGACACCGTGGCGGGCCAACCGGGCCGGACCGACCCGGATGTCGGCCAGGTCGCGGTAGACGAGCCGCACCGGGTCGCCCGCGCCGTCCAGCACCACCAGCAGGTTCTGGCCGTGTGCCTCCAGCGCCACGCCCAGCTCCAGCAGTCGCAGCCCCACGTCGAGGACGAGCCGGGTGAACTCGGCCAGCCACGCGGGCTTCTCGGGCAGCCGGGTCAACGGCAGCGCGGCCACCGGGACGCAGCTCTCGCCCTCACCGGCGTACTCGTCGGGGGACTCCCGCACCACCGCCGCGAGATCGGCGACCCCGGCGGAGGCCGCGCCGACCGTGCGGGTGACGTGCAGCGGCGCGTCCAGCCGGGCCGTCAGTCCCTCCATGAACGCCGAGACCGTGTCCGCCGTCCGGACCGAGTACACCGAGATGTCCCGCACCGACGAGGTCAGCCGGGCGCTCAACGCCGTCTTCACATGTGGTCCGCCGGGCACGGCGAGGGTGCGCAGGGACATCAACGGACGGGCGGGGAAGCCCTCCTGGACCTCGGCGCCCAGCACGTGCGTGGTCTGCCAGGGATGCACGGGGATCAGCACCCGCTCCCCGTCCCGCAGCCACTTCGGCCACTCGCCCGTCACGAGGGCGTCGTCCGCCGCCACCAGACCCAGCTCCACCGACGGCCGGTGCTCCGGCGCGTAGGCGAACTGCTCGGCCACCGAGAACCCGGGCCGGGAGCGGCAGTTGGGGTGGTACGGATGCCCGTCCACGATCCGCTGCTCCCACTCCCAGCTCGCCGCGTCCGGTCCCGGGACGCCGGGCGCCCGGTCGGCCCGCGACAGCGCCAAGGAGGCGACGCTGTTGCCGAGTTCGGCCGAGAAGGAAGCCCCGTGCGGGACACCGAGCGCGTCCACGAGGCGCTCCGGTCGCTCGTACGGCCTCCCGTCGAGCCACACTTCGGTGACGTACTCGTCCGTCGCGTACGGGTCCGGACGCGGCCCGTGCAACCGGCGGCCGTCCCGCAGACGCACCGTCAGGCCGCCGCCGCCGCCGTGACGGTCACCGTCGTCGGACCGGTCGGCGATCCACGGCAGCGGCTCGTAGGCCAGCGCGCGCCACAGCCGGGTCAGCACGGCCGCCCGGGCGCCGGGCAGCGCGGCCGCGTACGGCGCCGACAGGTCGGGGCGCACATCGCTCAGTTCCTCGGCGAACGCGGCCTCGGTGTCGGGCGTGGAGGGACGGGGCACGGGCGGGCTCCTTGGGTACGGGACTGCGTCGCGGTCGTCCGCCGGGGCAGACATACTGATCACCAGTGCACCGTATGGATCGAACGGACCGGATGGATCGCGTGGACTTCAAGCCGACCGTGTTCCCTGCGCTCACCAGGGTCGACACGGACGAGGCCGCCGACGCGTACGCCGCCGCCCCGTTGCTCAATTGTCTCCTTCGCGAAGTCGCGGAACCCACACCGGAACCGGGCGTTCACCGTCTGCCCGCCGGCGGCGCGCTGCTGCGGGTACGGGGTACCCGACGCCCCGCCGACCCCGAGGTGTGCGCCGACGGGGCCTGGCGCCCGCTCGGTCACGCGGAGCTGGTCCGGCTCACGGCCGACGAACTGTTCCGGGCGACCGGCGTCGCCAACTCCGAGCTGCCGGCCGAGATGACCGGCAGCCGGGACGTCGTCGCCGCGCTCCTGCGGGCCCGCGCGCGGGCCACACCGCCCGAGGATCCGTACCGCCGCTCCGAGCAGTCCCTGGTCCTCGGCCATCCGCACCATCCCGCGCCCAAGATCCGCGGCGGCGGCCCCGTCGACGACTGGCTGCCGTACGCCCCCGAGGCGTACGCCGCCTTCCCCGTGGACCTCCTCGCGGTGCGCGAGGACGCCGTCGTCGAGGACGGCGACACGACCGCCGTCGACGCGTTCGGCGAGGCGCCGCCCGGCTACCGGCTGCTGCCCGCCCACCCCTGGCAGCTCGCCCTCACCCGGTCCTCCCCGGCGATCCGCGACGCCTTCGCCGACGGCCGGCTCCGGCGACTGGGTCGCACCGGCCGCCCTCTGTGGCCGACCGCCGCCATCCGCACGCTGTACGCGCCCGAGGACGACGTGTTCGTCAAGTTCAGCCTCGACGTGCGCATCACCAACGACATCCGCCGGCTGTGGCGGCACGACCTGCTGAAGCTGCGCGCCACGGACGCGGCGACCGCCGCCGCCTTCGCCGCCGGGCGCGGGCCCGCCGCCTGGCTGAGCGACCGCGGGTATCGCACCGCCGACTTCGCCTTCGAGGAACTCGCCGTCCTGGTCCGCGACGGCTTCGCCGGCCACCTCGTCCCCGGAGCCACCCCGCTGCTCGCCGCAGCCCTCGTGGAGGGCTTCGACGGCAGCCCGCTCGACCGGCTCACCGACCCCACCGACTGGTGGGCCGCCTACCTCCGTCAGGTGGTGCCCCCGGTCCTGGAGGCGTTCGCCCGGCACGGCGTCGTCGTCGAGGCGCACCTGCAGAACACGGTCGTGGCCGTCGACGCCGCCGGCCGGCCCGTGCAGGCCCTGTTCCGGGACGCGGAAGGCGTGAAACTGCTGCCCGGCGTGAACCGCGAGGCCGGCTGGGAACGCCTCGTGTACTGCCTGGTCGTCAACCACCTCGCCGAACTGGCCGCGCTGCTCGCCGAGCGGTTCCCGGGCACGGACCCCTGGCCCGCCGTACGGGCGGAACTCCTGCGCCACGACACGGCCGGGAACCTCCCCGAGATCGCCGCGCTGCTCACCTCACCCACCCTGCCCGGCAAGACCAACCTGCTGCTCCGCTGGACGGGCGCGGACGGCGCGGACGCCCGCTATGTGCCGCTGCCGAACCCGTTGGCCGCCGCTTGACGGGGGCCTGGATCGATCCTCCGGACGTGCCGGGCGGCCGGAGGGTGGAGGGGCCGGCTGTTTTACAGTGGCGAGTGTGCTGCGCGACGTGACTGCTGTTCGATACGTGACCCCACTGACGGCGGGCGGCTCCGTGCCCGGAGTCGTCGAGGCCGACGACCTGGGGACCTACGTCGTGAAGTTCACCGGCGCCGCCCAGGGCCGCAAGGCGCTCGTCGCCGAGATCGTCGTCGGCGAACTGGCCCGCGCCCTCGGGCTGCGCTTCCCCGAGCTGGTCCTCGTCCACTTCGACCCGGCCGTCGGCGGGCACGAACCCCACCAGGAGGTCCAGGACCTGCTGCGGGCCAGCGCCGGGCTCAACCTCGGCATGGACTACCTGCCGGGCGCGAAGGACTTCACCCCCGAGGTCGCGCGGGTGTTCCCGGTCGACCCGGTGGAGGCGGGCAAGGTGGTCTGGCTGGACGCCCTCACCGTCAACGTGGACCGCACGGTCCACAGCTCGAACCTGATGGTGTGGCCCACCCTCGGTGTCGCGCCGCCCCGGCTGTGGCTGATCGACCACGGCGCCGCCCTCGTCTTCCACCACCGCTGGGACGCCTCGGCGCCGGAGAAGGCGTACGACTTCAGGAGTCACGCGCTCGGCAGCCACGGCCCGGACACCCGCGCCGCCGACGCCGAACTCGCGCCGAAGGTGACCGAGGAGCTGCTGCGCGCGGTGCTGGCGCAGGTGCCCGACGCCTGGCTCACGGACGAGCCGGGCTTCGCGAGCCCCGACGCCCTGCGCGAGGCGTACGTCGGCTATCTCCTCGCGCGCGTGCGGGCCTCCGCAGCCTGGCTCCCCACGGACTTCCCGAGCCGTGAACAGCTCGCGGCCGAGGACGCGGACCGCGCGGAGCGGACCCAGCAGGGCCGCCCGGACTGGCTCAAGCGCGTCCCTGACCTGCACGGCAAACCGGCGGCGGAACAGGACTGGTCGGTGCACCTCGGATGACGGACCGGACGACGGAGCGGATGGCGGATCGGATGACGGACACCCAGCGCGTGCAGATCGAGTACTGCACGCAGTGCCGCTGGCTGCCTCGCGCGGCCTGGCTGGCCCAGGAGCTGCTCACCACCTTCGAGACGGAGCTGGACGAGCTGTCCCTGAAGCCGGGCACCGGTGGCGTCTTCGTCGTCCGGGTCAACGACGAGGTGGTCTGGGACCGCCGTGAGCAGGGCTTCCCCGAACCCACGGCGGTCAAGCGCCTCGTACGCGACCGAGTGGCCCCGGAGAAGTCCCTGGGCCACTCGGACCGTACGGCGCCGTGAGCGGACTCAGCCGGCCAGCTGCTCGTAGGCGGGCAGCGTGAGGAAGTCCGCGTAGTCCTCGTCCAGCGCGACCTTCAGGAGCAGGTCGTGCGCCTGCTGCCAGGAGCCGGCCGCGAACGCCTCCTCGCCGATCTCGGCGCGGATGTTCGCGAGCTCCCGCGCGGCGATCTCGCGGGCCAGCTCCGGGGTCGCCGCCACGGTCCGTCCGTCGTGCTCGAAGACGACACCGGCGTTGATCCACTGCCAGATCTGCGAGCGCGAGATCTCGGCGGTGGCGGCGTCCTCCATGAGGTTGAAGATCGCGACCGCGCCGAGCCCGCGCAGCCAGGCCTCGATGTAACGGATGCCGACCTGCACGGCGTTGACGAGACCGTCGTACGTCGGGCTGGCGTCGAGCGAATCGACGGCGATCAGGTCGCCGGCCGCGACCGACACGTCCTCGCGCAGCCGCTCCTTCTGGTTCGGCCGGTCGCCGAGCACCGCGTCGAAGGAGGCCATCGCGATCGGGACGAGGTCGGGGTGGGCCACCCACGAGCCGTCGAAACCGTCGCCGGCCTCACGGTCCTTGTCGGCCTTGACCTTCTCGAAGGCCACCTTGTTGACCTCCTCGTCGCGGCGCGAGGGGATGAACGCGGCCATGCCGCCGATCGCGTGCGCGCCGCGCCGGTGGCAGGTGCGGACGAGGAGCTCGGTGTACGCGCGCATGAACGGCGCGGTCATCGTCACCGCGTTGCGGTCCGGCAGGACGAACTTGGCGCCGCCGTCACGGAAGTTCTTGACGATGGAGAACAGGTAGTCCCAGCGTCCCGCGTTCAACCCGGCGGCGTGGTCGCGGAGTTCGTAGAGGATCTCGTCCATCTCGTAGGCGGCCGTGATCGTCTCGATCAGGACGGTCGCGCGGACCGTGCCCTGCGGGACGCCCACGTAGTCCTGCGCGAAGACGAACACGTCGTTCCACAGGCGTGCTTCGAGGTGCGACTCCGTCTTCGGCAGGTAGAAGTACGGGCCCTTGCCGAGGTCGATGAGCCGCTGCGCGTTGTGGAAGAAGTACAGGCCGAAGTCGACCAGCGCGCCGGGCACGGGTGTGCCGTCGGGGGCGACGAGGTGACGCTCGTTCAGGTGCCAGCCGCGCGGGCGCATCACGACCGTCGCGAGCTCCTCGTTCGCCTTGAGGGCGTACGACTTGCCGGACTTCGGGTCGGTGAAGTCGATGTTCCGGGTGTAGGCGTCGACCAGGTTGACCTGACCGAGGACCACGTTCTCCCAGGTGGGAGCCGAGGCGTCCTCGAAGTCCGCGAGCCACACGCGGGCACCGGAGTTCAGGGCGTTGATGGTCATCTTGCGGTCGGTGGGGCCGGTGATCTCGACACGGCGGTCGTTCAGCGCGGCCGGAGCGGGGGCGACCTTCCAGGAGTCGTCCGCGCGGATGGCGGCGGTCTCCGGGAGGAAGTCGAGGGTGGAGGTGCGGGCGATCTCGGCGCGGCGCTCGGCACGGCGGGCGAGGAGCTCGTCACGCCGGGGCGTGAACAGCCGGTGCAGCTCGGCCACGAAGGCGAGGGCCGCGTCGGTGAGGACCTCTTCCTGCCGGGGCAGGGGCTCGGCGTCGACGATGGCCAGCGGGGACGGCGCTGGTGCGGACATGAGCTGTCACTTCCTTCAGCGAACTACGTGCGGGCTGCTACGGGCTGTGCGGGTGGACCACGGCGGCGTCGACGCGCCGTGGCACCCGGTGCCAGGGCGCGGGGGGACGGCGCCGGGCGCCCTCGACACGGCGGGGCGCTTCTGATCAGTGGATACTAGTTTCCTCATGGTGGAAGTTCAATGGTTTGTTGATGTCGAGATTCTCTGAGTCGACAGAAGGTGGCGCTCAGTGCCATCCCGTTCACTCAAGGTGGACCAGGTCGGCCTCCGTGTCGATGTCGAAGGCCCGCGCGACGTCGCCGCACTCCACGAGTGTGATCGCGTCCCGGTGGGCCTTCAGGTAGGCGCGCGCGCCCCGGTCGCCGGTGGCGGTCGCCGCGATCCCCGCCCAGTGGCCGGCGCCGAAGAGCACCGGATGGCCGCGCTCCCCGTCGTACGCCGCCGCGGCGAGCGTCCGCGGCGAGCTGTACGCCCCGAGCACCCGGGCCACCGCCTCCGGGCCGATCCCCGGCTGGTCGACCAGCGACACCAGTGCGGCGTGTGCCCCCGAGTCCGCCAGTGAGTCGAGCCCCGCCCGCAGCGAGGAGCCCATGCCCTCCTCCCAGTCGGGGTTGTCCACGAGCACGCATCCGGACAGCGCGGCCCGTTCCCGTACCTCCGTCGCCCGCGCCCCCAGCACGACGTGGACGCTCGCGCAGCCACCGGCCCGCAACACCTCGACCGCGTGTTCGACGAGGGGGCGTCCCCGGTGGGACAGGAGTGCCTTGGGGCGACCCCCGAGGCGGCGCCCCCCACCGGCGGCGAGCAGCAGCCCGGCCACCTGGTCCTTGTTCTCCGTCATGTCCCCTGCATACCCGACCGGCCCCCGGCGTGCCTCGGAACCCGGGCCGTCCACCGCGATGTCCCTGGGCTGAATTTCGGTCCGGGCAGTGGCGCCCGGCGCACCGGGTGGCGTTTACTGACCCGCGTCCCTCGGCGCCCGACCACCGCCGCGGGGGCGCGGGGCCGACACGAGAAGGGCCGACGCACAACGGCGTGCGAGGGGGAGAGCTGTGTTGCGGAGCTTGGGGCAGAGACCAGTGACGGGCAGCGACGAGGATCCGAGGGTGGCGGAACTGCGCACCGCCGTGTCCCGACTGCGCCGTGAACTCGCCACGCATCCGGCCGAGTTCCCCGACCGCGGCATCGCCGAGGACGAACTGGCCGCGCTCGCCGCGATGGCCGCCGGCGGCGTCCCCGAGACACCCCGGCTGCGCCGCTCCCTCTTACTGATCGCCGGTTCGATCGGCTCGGTCAGCGCCCTCGCCACCCGCCTCGCGGACGTCCGCAGCGCGGTCGACCTCTTCGGCGAGCCCCCACGCGAGAACCGCCGCTGACGGTGACCGGGGGCCCACCGTCCCGCCCGGGCCCGCGACCGGTGTGTCAGCTCCGCCTGCGGAGGACGCCCCGCTCGGTGGCCGCCGCCACCGCCGACGTACGGGAGTCCACGCCCAACTTGGCGTAGATGTGCACCAGATGGGACTTCACCGTGGCCTGGCTCAGGAACAGCTTCTTGCTGATCTGCTGGTTCGAGAGGCCGTCCTTGACCAGTTCGAGGACCTCCAGCTCGCGGCGGCTCAGCGCGGCGGCGGGTGTGCGCATCCGGTCCATGAGGCGGTCGGCGACCGTCGGGGCGAGCGCCGCGTGACCCGAGGCGGCCGTGCGCACGGCCGCCGAGAGCTCCTCGGGCGGGGCGTCCTTGAGGAGGTAGCCGCAGGCGCCCGCCTCGACGGCGGCGAGGATGTCGGCGTCGGTGTCGTACGTCGTGAGGACCAGGACCCGCGGGGCACCGGGGCGGGCCGTGATCGCCGCGGTGGCCTCGGCACCGTGCAGGCCGGGACCGAACTGCAGATCCATGAGGACGACGTCCACCCCGCCCGCCCCGGCGCGTTCCACCGCCGCCTCCGCCGTCGGCGCCTCCGCGACGATCTCGAAGTCCGGCTCCGCGGACAGCACGGCGCGCAGCCCGGCGCGGACGACCGGGTGATCGTCCGCCAACAACAGTCGGACGCTCATACCGGGGTCCCGACGGTGTGCGGCCGGGGGCGGCGGCCGTGCCCCCCGGCCGCGTTCCCCACGGGCTCCGCCGCGGCGGGCAACGGCAGGGTGACTGCCACCGCCGTACCCTGTCCGGGCGCCGACTCGACGGTGAACGTGCCGCCCAGCGACTCCGCGCGCGAACGCATCGCGGGCAGACCGAAGCCTCCGTCCGCCCGGTGCGCGTCCGTCCCGCCCGGGTGCGGTCCGAGGGCCCCGGGGGCGAAGCCGACGCCGTCGTCGACCACGTCCAGGGCGACCGCGGTGTCCATGAAGCTGAGGGTGATCTCCGCACGGTCCGCCCGCCCGTGCCGCAGCGTGTTGCCGAGCGCCGACTGAGCGATCCGCAGCAGGGCGACCTCGTACGGGGTCGGGAGCGCGGTGGGTGGCCCGCTCACCGCGAAGCGAACCGAGGGAGCGTCCACAGCGGCCGCACGGCACAGCCGCTCCAGCGCCGCGCCGAGCGAGCCCCCGTCCAGACCGGGGGGCGTGAGGGCGCGGACGAATCGGCGGGCCTCGGCGAGGTTGTCCTGTGCGGTCGAGCGGGCCTGTTCCAGGTGCGGGCCCGCCGGGGAGTCGGCGGGCAGCAGGCGCTGCGCGGCCCGCAGCAGGAGCTGGATGCTGGACAGACCCTGGGCGAGCGTGTCGTGGATCTCGCGGGCGAGCCGTTCCCGCTCGGCGAGCGTGCCCGCCGTGCGCTCGGCCTCGGCCAGTTCCGCGCGGGTGGCCACGAGTTCCTCGATGAGCGCGCGGCGGCGCTCGCTCTCCTGGTACAGCGCCTCGTAGCCGAGCACCGTCACCACCGCGACTCCGGCCCCGAGGAGCGGCCCGATGAACGCCCCGGGAGTGAGGGGCGCGCCGTGCGCCACGAAGCTCGCGATGGCCGCGCCCGCGGTCAGCGTCACGGCCGGCACGCTCCAGCGCGCGGGCAGCAGGTGCAGCTGGAGGAAGTAGAGGGGGAACGCCACCCACAGCGCGTCCGGTGACAGCGCGACGAGGACCAGCCAGCTCGCGCTCAGCGCGGTCAGCCAGACAGCGGCCGCACGGCGCGAGCGCCGCACCGTCGTACTGAACGCGCCCGCCGCGAACACCGCGCCGGTCGCGAGCACCGACAGGACGACGCCCCGTGGATGGGCGCTGTCCCCGGAACGGACGGCGACCAGCGCCAGCAGCCCCACGAGCAGGGCGTAGAGACACAGGCGCAGGGTGGCCACGACAGGGGAACGGCGGGGGACATTCATGGTCGTTCCAGCGTAGACGGGTCCCCACGGACCCCGGTCAACCGAAAGGTTGAAAGCTGCCGCCCTCCTTCGCCGCCTCCGCCGGCCCCGGCGGGTCCGCCGTCGAGCACCGTTCCGCTCCGCCTTTCGGCGCGGCGGAACCATGCTCCGGCGCGATGCCCCGGACGCGGCCCCGGCCGCAGGGTGGGAGGCATGTTCGTCGCATGGAGAGACCTCCGGTTCGCCAAGGGACGGTTCACCCTCATGGGAGCCGTGGTCGTCCTGATCACCCTGCTCGTGGGGCTGCTGTCCGGCCTGACCGCCGGGCTCGCCGAGGAGAACACCTCGGCCGTCACCGGGCTGCCCGCCGACCACCTCGCGTTCGCCGCGCCGCCCGCCGGGCAGTCGGTGTCCTTCACCGGTGCCGAGGTCTCCTCACGCGCCGTACGGACCTGGGCCGACCGGCCGGGGGTCGCCTCGGCCGAGCCGATCGGCGTCCGCACCCTGAACGCGTCCGCCGGGCACCGTACGGCCGCGGTCTCGTCGTTCGCCGTGCGGCCGGGTTCCGGGATCGCGCCGGACGGCGTCGGCCCCGGCCGCGTCGTCCTCTCCGAGAAGGCGGCCGCCGAGCTGGACGCCGGCCCCGGGGACCGGGTGCGGCTCGGCGGAACCGAGCGGACCGTCGCCGCCGTGGCCGGGCGCGCCGCGTACAGCCACACGCCGGTGGTGTGGACCGAGCCCTCCGGGCCGACGACCGTGATCGCTCTGCGGACCGACGGAGCGGACCTGCCGGCCGGTGACCGGGCCGCGGGCACGAAGACCCTCACCCGGGACGACGCCCTCACCGCGATCGGTTCCTACCAGGCCGAGAACGGCTCCCTCCAGCTCATGCGCGGCTTCCTCTTCGTCATCTCGGCGCTGGTCATCGGGGCGTTCTTCACGGTCTGGACGATCCAGCGGTCCCCCGACATCGCCGTCCTGAAGGCGCTGGGAGCCTCCACGGCGTACCTGCTGCGCGACGCGCTGGGCCAGGCGGCGCTGATGCTGACCGGCGGAACCGTGCTCGGCGCGGGACTCGCCGTCGGGGCCGGCGCTCTCGTGCGCGGCGGTGACGTCCCCTTCGTCCTGAACGGGCCGACCGTGCTGGTACCCGCCGCCGTGCTGATCGCCCTCGGCACGCTCGGCGCGGGTCTCTCCGTCCGCCGTATCACCGCCGTCGACCCGCTGACCGCGCTGGGCAGCGCCCGCTGACGGCGCCGTGAACCACCGCACCGACCACCAGGAAGTGCCCTCATGAGCCTGACCCTCGACACCGTCACCCTCACCTATCCGGACGGCGACGGACGTCTGACCGCTCTGGACGAGGTCGGCCTCGTCGTGCCGCCCGGAACCACCACCGCCGTCGTCGGCCCCTCGGGATCCGGCAAGTCCAGTCTCCTCGCGGTCGCGGCGACCCTGGTCACCCCCGACCAAGGGCGCGTCCTCGTCGGCGGTACGGACACGGCGACGCTGAGCCCCGCGGAACGGGCCGTCCTGCGGCGGCGCGAGATCGGGATCGTGTTCCAGCAGCCGAACCTGCTGCCCTCGCTGACCGCCCTGGAACAGCTCCGGGTCATGGGCCACCTGGACGGCGGGCGGCAAGTGACCTCCCGCGCAAGGGAGTTGCTCGGGTCGGTCGGCCTCGGTGATTTGGCGCACCGCCGGCCCCACCAGCTCTCGGGCGGCCAGCGGCAGCGCGTGAACATCGCCCGCGCCCTGGTCAACGAGCCGTCCGTGCTCCTGGTCGACGAACCGACCAGCGCCCTCGACCACGAGCGCGGCGCGGCCGTCCTCGGCCTGCTGCTGCGGCTCACCCGGGAGCGCGGAACGGCCACCGTCCTCGTGACGCACGACCGCGCCCGCCTCGAAGAGGCGGACGCGGTGCGGGAGATGAGGGACGGGCGGCTGGACTCACTCGCCGTGACCGCCGGGAACGGCTGAGCCGGGCGACAGCCGCGAGGGCTGAAGACCCCGGGCGGGCGGTCAGACGGCTCCGGGTCCCGAACTGGCCAGCGCCTGCGACAGCTCGGCCGCGACCTGCTGGAGCACCGGCACGATCTTGTCGGTGGCGGCCTCGGTGACCCGGCCCGCGGGACCGGAGATGGAGATCGCCGCTGCGGTGGGGGAGTCGGGCACCGGGACGGCCAGGCAGCGGACGCCGATCTCCTGCTCGTTGTCGTCCACCGCGTACCCGGTCCGGCGCACGTCCTCCAGTGCCGCGAGGAAGCCGTCGGGCGTGGTGATCGTCTTCTCCGTCGCCGCGGGCATGCCCGTACGGGCGAGGAGCGCGCGCACCTCGTCGGCCGAGGCGTGGGCCAGCAGCGCCTTGCCGACGCCCGTGGAGTGCGGCAGCACCCGGCGGCCCACCTCGGTGAACATGCGCATCGAGTGCTTGGAGGGCACCTGGGCGACGTACACGATCTCGTCGCCGTCGAGCAGCGCCATGTTCGCCGTCTCGCCGGTCTCCTCGACGAGGCGCGCCAGATAGGGGCGGGCCCAGGTGCCGAGCAGTCGGGAGGCGGACTCGCCGAGCCGGATCAGGCGGGGGCCGAGCGCGTACCGGCGGTTGGTCTGCTGGCGCACGTACCCGCAGGCCACCAGGGTGCGCATCAGGCGGTGGATGGTGGGCAGCGGCAGTCCGCTGCTCGCGGAGAGCTCGCTCAGGCCGACCTCGCCCCCGGCGTCCGCCATACGCTCCAGCAGATCGAAGGCGCGCTCCAGGGACTGGACGCCACCACTGGGAGCGGGTGATTTGGCGGCGTCGGTGGTGCTGGCGCTGGACGGCGACACGGCGGCGGTCCTTTCAGGGCGCAGAATCGAGAGGCATGACCCGAAGGCTCTCGATCAGGGCGGTGGCCGGTGACGGACGGGCAGAGACGCAGCCTACCCGGCAGTCGGTTGACTCCCTGGTTGTACGTCACTACGTTCTGCTTGCCGGAAGTCTACTTCCGCTTTGTGGAAATATCCAGAGAGTGCGGAGGGCGGGTGGAGAGTGAAGGGGACTCTTGACGGCGCGGAGGTCGGAGTGAAGACTCCTTCAACAGAACGTTGAATTTCGTTACGTGGAAGTAAACCCGCGTCGACGGGCTTCAACGGCGGCAGAGAGAGGGGTCCGGGTGTCCGACGTCGAACTGGTGCTGCGCTCGACGCGCGTCATCACTCCCGAAGGGACGCGCGCCGCTTCGGTCGCGGTCACCGCGGGGAAGATCACGGCCGTGCTTCCGCACGACGCCGAGGTGCCGGCCGGTGCCCGGTTCGAGGACTTCGGCGACGACGTCCTGCTGCCCGGACTGGTCGACACGCACGTCCATGTGAACGACCCCGGCCGCACCGAGTGGGAGGGGTTCTGGACCGCGACCCGCGCCGCGGCCGCCGGCGGCATCACCACCCTCGTCGACATGCCGCTCAACTCCCTCCCGCCGACGACGACGGTCGACAACCTCCGTACGAAGCGGGACGTCGCGCGCCCCAAGGCGCACATCGACGTCGGCTTCTGGGGCGGCGCGCTCCCGGACAACGTCAAGGACCTGCGGCCGCTGCACGAGGCGGGCGTCTTCGGCTTCAAGGCGTTCCTGTCGCCCTCCGGTGTCGACGAGTTCCCCGAGCTGGACCAGGAGCAGCTGACCCGCTCCCTCGCCGAGATCGCCGGCTTCGGCGGCCTGCTGATCGTCCACGCCGAGGACCCGCACCACCTGGCCGCCGCCCCGCAGAAGGGCGGCCAGAAGTACGCCGACTTCCTCGCCTCGCGCCCCCGCGACGCCGAGGACACCGCCATTGAGAGCCTCGTCGCGCAGGCCCGGCGGCTGGACGCGCGGGTGCACGTACTGCACCTGTCGTCGAGCGACGCCCTCCCGCTGATCGCCGCCGCGAAGGCCGACGGCGTGCGGCTCACCGTGGAGACCTGCCCGCACTACCTCACTCTGACCGCCGAGGAAGTCCCGGACGGCGCCAGCGAGTTCAAGTGCTGCCCGCCCATCCGCGAGGCCGCCAACCAGGACCTGCTCTGGCAGGCGCTGGCCGACGGCACGATCGACTGTGTCGTCACCGACCACTCGCCGTCGACCGCCGACCTCAAGACGGACGACTTCGCCACCGCGTGGGGTGGCATCTCCGGCCTTCAGCTCAGCCTGTCCGCCGTCTGGACCGAGGCCCGCAAGCGGGGCCACGGGCTGGAGGACGTGGTCCGCTGGATGTCCTCCCGCACGGCCGAACTGGTCGGCCTCGGCGACCGCAAGGGCGCCATCGCGCCGGGCCGGGACGCCGACTTCGCGGTCCTCGCCCCCGACGAGACCTTCACCGTCGACCCGGCGGCGCTCCAGCACCGCAACCGGGTCACGGCCTACGCCGGCAAGACCCTCAGCGGCGTCGTCAGGTCGACCTGGCTGCGCGGCGAACGCATCGTCGCCGCGGGCGAGTTCATCGAGCCCACCGGACAGCTCCTGACCCGGAACCCGTAGCCCCTCCGAGCCGCGGGACCCTCCGTCCGTCCCTGAGGGGGACGGGTCGAACCCCGCTCCCGCCTTCCCCCGCGAACCGCACCACCGACCGCCGTACCGCACTCCGGCACCCGCATCCCCATCCGCAACGGCCGACCCCCGAAAGGCAGATCGATCATCGTGACGGCGCAGAACCCGCCCGTTTTGGCCACCTTCACCGGAGACGCGAACCCCTACGGAGGCGGTGACCCGTACGCGGACTACCGCACCGCCGACTTCCCCTTCACCCAGTACGCCGACCTCGCCGACCGGCAGCTCGGCGCCGGGGTCGTGGCCGCGAACGACGAGTTCTTCGCCCAGCGCGAGAACCTCCTCGTGCCCGGCGCCGCCGAGTTCGACCCCGAGCACTTCGGGCACAAGGGCAAGATCATGGACGGCTGGGAGACCCGGCGCCGCCGCGGTGTCTCGGCCGAGCACCCGTGGCCGACCGCCGAGGACCACGACTGGGCCCTGGTCCGCCTCGGCGCCCCCGGCGTGATCCGCGGCATCGTGGTCGACACGGCGCACTTCCGCGGCAACTACCCGCAGGCGGTGTCCGTCGAGGGCACCTCGCTGCCGGGTTCGCCGTCCCCGGAGGAACTCCTCGCGGACGACGTGAAGTGGACGACCCTCGTGCCCCGCACGGCGGTCGGCGGCCACGCGGCCAACGGGTTCGCCGTCCTGGCCGAACAGCGCTTCACGCACCTGCGCGTCAACCAGCACCCCGACGGCGGCATCGCCCGGCTGCGCGTGTACGGCGAGGTCGTGCCCGACCCGCGCTGGCTGTCGGTCCTCGGCACCTTCGACGTCGTCGCCCTGGAGAACGGCGGCCAGGTCGAGGACGCCTCCGACCGCTTCTACTCCCCGGCCACGAACACCATCCAGCCGGGCCGTTCCCGCAAGATGGACGACGGCTGGGAGACCCGCCGCCGCCGAGACGACGGCAACGACTGGATCCGCTACCAGCTCGTCGCCCAGTCCGAGATCCGCGCGATCGAGATCGACACGGCGTACCTGAAGGGCAACAGCGCCGGATGGGCGTCGGTGTCGGTCCGCGACGGCGACACGGGGGAGTGGACCGAGGTCCTGCCTCGCACCCGCCTGCAGCCCGACACCAACCACCGCTTCACCCTCGACGCACCGGTCGTCGGCACCCACGCGCGCGTGGACATCTTCCCGGACGGCGGCATCTCCCGCCTGCGTCTCTTCGGCTCCCTGACGGAGGACGGCGCCTCCCGGCTGGCGGCCCGCCACCAGGAACTGGGCGGCTGACCCGCCGGCCCCATCCGACCGCCGTACCGCGTCACCGCCTCACCCGGCCGGTGATCGCGCACCCGGGGGCCGCACCGGAATCGGTGCGGCCCCCGGGCCGTGACGTTGCCCGGCACGCCCGACAGGACCCCGTTCTTGCGGTGCGCCCGCAGGGCGGTCCCCGTGCCTCGCGGTGCGCCCGCCGGGCACTCCGCGTGCCGGTTCGCCGCAGGCGCGGGCTGCGTAGGGCCCCGTACGAGGGCCCGCGTCACGCCGCGTGGCCGCCGTCCACGGCGAACTCCGCCCCGGTGACGAAGGCGGCCTCGCTCCCGGCCAGGTACGCGACCATCGAGGCCACCTCGTCGGCGGCGGCGAAGCGGCCCACGGCGGTCAGGGCGACCTGACCGGACGCGAAGGGGCCGTCCGCCGGATTCATGTCGGTGTCGGTCGGACCGGGGTGGACGATGTTGGCGGTCACCCCACGCCCGCCCAGTTCCCGCGCGAGCGCCTTGGTCAGGCCGATCAGCGCGGACTTGCTCGTCGCGTAGAGGGTCCCGCCGGGACCGGGGACCCGCTGGGACATGCAGCTGCCGATCGTGATGATCCGCCCGCCCGTCCCGAGGTGCGGTGCGGCCGCCTGCGAGGCCAGGAAGACCCCCCGGACGTTGACGGCCAGCACGTGGTCGACGTCCGCCAGGGACAGCGATTCCAGAGGACCCAACACCCCCGCGCCCGCGTTGTTGACGAGCACGTCGAGCCGCCCGAACTCCTCGACGACCCGGTCCACCACCGCACCGGCCTCGATCGCGTCCGAGGAGTCCGCGCACAGCGCGAGCCCCCGGACGCCGAGCGCCTCGACGGCCCGCACGACCTCCGCCGCCGCCTTGCCGCGCACATAGGTGACGGCCACGTCCGCACCCTCGCGGGCGAGGCGCAGCGCGGTCGCGGCCCCGATGCCCCGGCTGCCCCCGGTCACGAGAGCCACCTTGCCCTTCATCCCGTTGCCGCCCTCCGTGTCGCCCGTTCCCGTTCCACTGTTCGTGCCGCTCGCCATGTCCTGAGAAGTCATGGGTCCATCCCAGCGGCCGGGAGTCGGCGACGCTGGCGGCGAACGGACGCCGTACTCACCGCACCCGGCGCCGACCCCCGGACGGCGCCTCACCCGATGAGCCGGAACTCTTCGCTCCGCTTCTCTCGTTCTTCCGGCGTGACCCTTCAGCAAGAGATCGTCGGCAGCGCCATGCAGATGGCGGTCGTGAGCCTGCGCCCCGGCCAGACCGTGTACTGCGAGGCAGGGAAGTTCCTGTTCAAGACGACCGGCGTGACCATGGAGACCCGGCTCTCCGGTCTGCCGGGTGGCGCCGGTGGTGCGCAGCAGGCCGGCGGGGGTGGCGGCAGCGGTGGTGGAGGCATGGGCGGCATGCTGCGTCAGGCCATGGGCACCGCCATGCAGGCCGGTCAGCGCGCGCTCGCCGGCGAGTCGCTGGCGTTCCAGTACTTCACTGCGGTGGGCGGCGAGGGCACCGTCGGGTTCGCGGGCGTGCTGCCCGGCGAGATGCGGGCCCTGGAGCTGGACGGCACGCGCGCGTGGTTCGCGGAGAAGGACGCCTTCGTGGCGGCGGAGTCGAGCGTGCGGTTCGGGATCGCCTTCCAGGGCGGCCGGACCGGGCGCAGCGGCGGCGAGGGGTTCGTCCTGGAGAAGTTCACCGGGCACGGCACGGTGATCATCGCGGGCGCGGGCAACTTCATCGACCTGAACCCGGCGGACTTCGGCGGCCGCATCGAGGTGGACACGGGCTGCGTCGTCGCCTTCGAGGACGGCATCCGCTACGGCGTCCAGCGCATCGGCGGCCTGAACCGGCAGGGCCTGATGAACGCGGTCTTCGGCGGCGAGGGGCTGTCGCTCGCCACCCTGGAGGGCAACGGCCAGGTCATCCTCCAGTCGCTCACCATCGAGGGTCTCGCCAACGCCCTGCGGAAGGCCCAGGGCGGCGACAAGCAGGGTCCGACGGGCGGCCTCTTCTCGACGAACGAGGGGTGAGGCGGGCGGGGGCCGCTCCGCGGTGACCTCGGCGAGGAGGTCACCGCCGGCTGCGGGCGGATGCCCGGAGTCCGGGCGGCACGCCGGGACTCCGGGCTTTGTGGGGGTCGTGGGGATGCTCTGCGGGGGCGCCGTGCAGGCCGTTAACTCGGGGAAAAACCATCGGGCGTGCCGGGAGAAATCAGTCGCCTTGACATTGACATGCCATGGTCTACGCGCGTCATTCTGGATCCATGAGATTCCCCCCACGTACCACTCGTATCGGTGCCCTCGTGGCCCTCATGTCCGCCCTCCTCGTGGGCGGCACCGCCGTCGTCCCGGCCAACGCGGCGGCGGCCTCCGTCGGCAGCATCTGTTACAGCGCGCTGCCGTCCCAGGCGCACGACACGCTCGACCTGATCGACGCGGGAGGTCCCTTCCCGTACTCGCAGGACGGCGTCGTCTTCCAGAACCGCGAGGGCGTCCTGCCCTCCCAGTCCTCCAGCTACTACCACGAGTACACGGTCATCACCCCGGGCTCGTCGACCCGGGGCGCCCGTCGCATCGTCACCGGGCAGGAGACCCAGGAGGACTACTACACGGCCGACCACTACGTGACGTTCGACCTGGTCGACTTCGGCTGCTGACGCCCGATGCCGAGTCCCCCACGGCTCGGTGTGACGGTGTGATGGCCTGGCGGCTTGAGGGCTTGAGGGCTTGAGGGCTTGAGGAACGGAGCGAATCTGCGGGGTCGGCCATGTGTGTGCGGGTGGTCGACCCCGCGATCCGTGTGCGGTTTGCTGCCGCCCTCTTCACGTGCGGCTGCTCTCCGCGGCCGCGAACAGGGCGAACGCCAGGACGAGGAGTGCGGCACTCGCGTAGATCTCGTAGCCGTCCAGGAAGTCGAGGCGCTGCACGACTCCCCACCCGCGCAGTCGGCCGGTGATCCCCTGGATCAGACCGAGAACGCCCTGCACCAGGGCGATGAATCCGAGCACCTCCAGCAGCTGCTTCATGGCACGACCCTCGCCCCGAGCGCGTCCCGCGCGCATCGGCCGCGGGGCGCGGGTACCCGGCGGAAAGTCGACCCGTGCGGCGGCCTCGCTCCGACGAAAGTCTGAAGCCTGCCGACTTTGGTCGGTGAAGGCGCTGACGGGGAGGTGGCGGCGGGTTCGGCTGCGTAGATTTGTCGACCGTGAGTGGTGACGAATCGGCCCGCGTGCCGCGAGACGTACCGGTGCCGACCCTGCGCGGTCGGCGCTGGCTGCTGCCGTCCGCGGTGGCAGCGGACCTCGACCCCGACGCCGAGCGGAACGGCCGCTCCGGGCGGCCCCGGCGCACGGTGCGCGACTGGATCGTCGACTTCGGCTGTTTCCTTCTGGCCGTCGGAGTGGGTATCGCGGCGGCGAACACGCTGGCCGACGACCCCAACACCCCGCACGCCCTCGCGGTCGCCGACCAGTGGATCGGCGCGCTCGCCTGCGCGGCGGTCTGGCTGCGGCGCCGCTGGCCGCTCGGGCTCGCCGTCGCCCTGATCCCCGTCGGACTCATCTCGACCACCTCGGGCGGCGCCGGGCTCGTCGCCGTGTTCACCCTCGCCGTCCACCGGCCCTTCCGGTACGTCGCCTGGATCGCCGGCGCGCAGCTCGCCCTGCTCCCGGCCTACTTCCTGCTCCGGCCCGACCCCGATCTGTCGTACCCCGTCGCCCTGGCCGTCACCGTGCTGCTCACCTCGGCGGTGGTCGGCTGGGGCATGTTCGTACGGTCCAAGCGCCAGCTCATGCTGAGTCTGCGGGACCGGGCACGGCGGGCCGAGACCGAGGCGGCGCTGCGGGCCGAGCAGGCGCAACAGCTCGCCCGCGAGGCCATCGCGCGCGAGATGCACGACGTGCTCGCACACCGGCTCACCCTCCTGAGCGTGCACGCCGGGGCCCTGGAGTTCCGGCCCGACGCGCCCCGGGAGGAGGTCGCCAGGGCCGCCGGGATCATCCGGGAGAGCGCGCACGAGGCACTGCAGGATCTGCGGGAGATCATCGGGGTGCTGCGGGCGTCGGACTCCGACGACGGGGGGCGGCCGCAGCCCACGCTCGCGGCGCTCGACGGACTGGTCGCGGAGTCGCGCTCCGCGGGCATGAAGGTGGTCCTCGACAACCAGGTCGCCGATCCGGACGCCGTGCCCGCGTCCGTCGGCCGCACCGCGTACCGCATCGCGCAGGAGGGACTGACGAACGCGCGCAAGCACGCGCCCGGTACGGAGGTCACCGTGTCGGTGCGGGGCGCGGCCGGAGAGGGCCTGACCGTGTCCGTCGTCAATCCCGCGCCGTCGGGAGAGGTGCCGTCGGTGCCGGGGTCCGGGCAGGGGCTGATCGGGTTGCGGGAGCGGGCCTCGCTCGCGGGTGGGCGGCTTGAGCACGGGGTCGAGGAGGGCGGGGGGTTTCGGGTTGTGGCCTGGTTGCCGTGGGGGGTGGCTGGTCCGTGAGGGTCGGCTGCGCGCCGGGCGTTTCGGGTGTGGTCCGGTTCCGGTCCGGTGGGTGGGTCGGGGCCGTGCCGGTACATCCGCCCGTCGCCGTTGGATCAGACGTGGGTCGAGCAGTGGGAGCTGCTCGATCCGGACGTGAGCGACGGGCATGTGACGTACCGGCACGGCCCCTCACGCCGGATCCCGGCCGCGGGCCGACGGTGGCTGAGATTCCGGCGGGAGGATTAAGCCCCTCCGGAGTGTGAGGAGCGGGGTCCGGGACGGAGCCCCGGGTTCGGGTCGGGTAGGGGTGGAGGGGGCGAGGAACGTGGTGGCGAGCTGGTTAGGTGGGGGGATGACTGCGATTCGGCTGGTGCTCGTCGATGACGACCCTCTGGTGAGAGCGGGGCTGGCCCTCATGCTGGGCGGCGCCGAGGACGTCGAGATCGTCGGCGAGGCCGCCGACGGCGCCGAGGTCGGAGAGCTGGTGGACCGCACCAGGCCCGACGTCGTCCTGATGGACATCCGGATGCCGAACGTCGACGGCCTCACCGCCACCGAGCGGCTGCGCGCCCGCAAGGAGGCGCCCCAAGTGGTGGTCCTGACGACGTTTCACGCCGACGACCAGGTGCTGCGTGCCCTGCGCGCGGGCGCTGCGGGGTTCGTCCTGAAGGACACGCCGCCCGCGGAGATCCTGGACGCGGTGCGCCGGGTGGCGGCCGGGGACCCGGTGCTGTCGCCCACCGTCACCCGCCAGTTGATCGCGCACGCCGCGGGATCCTCCGCCGACGCCCGCAAGTCCGAGGCCCGTTCACGGATCGCCGTCCTGAACGAACGGGAGCGCGAGGTCGCCGTGGCGGTCGGCCGGGGCGGTTCCAATGCCGACATCGCCGCCGAACTGTTCATGAGCGTCGCCACGGTCAAGACGCACGTCTCCCGGATCCTCGCCAAGCTCGACCTCAACAACCGGGTCCAGGTGGCCTTGTTGACGTACGACGCCGGGTTGCTGGAGGAGGACGGGCACTGAGCGGGGGGCTCGTGCGTTGTGCGGGGTGACGGGGGAGGGGAAGGCGTGATCGATCTGGGGGAGTACGGGGCGGGGTTCACCGAGAACCCGCACCCGGTCTACGCCGAGTTGCGCGCGCTCGGCCCGGTGCACCGGGTGCGGCTGCCGCCGCCGGACGCGCACCACGAGACCTGGCTCGTGGTCGGGTACGAGCAGGCGCGGGCCGCGCTGGCCGATCCCCGGCTGGCCAAGGACGCGGAGAAGATCGGCATCACGTTCCTCGACGAGGAGCTGATCGGCAAGTATCTGCTGGTCGCCGACCCGCCGCAGCACACCAGGCTGCGCGGCCTGATCGCCCGTGAGTTCACCCCGCGGCGTGTGGCGGCACTGGGCCCGCGGATCCAGGAGATCACCGACGACCTGCTCGACACGATGCTGCCGCGCGGGCGCGCCGACCTGGTCGAGTCGTTCGCCCATCCGCTCCCGCTGACCGTCATCTGCGAGCTGCTCGGTGTGCCCGCCCCGGACCGGGCCGCCTTCCGCGCGCTGTCCACCGAGGCGGTCGCGCCGACCAGCGCCGAGAGCGAGTACGACGCCTTCGTCCGGCTCGCCGCCTACCTGGGCGATCTGATCGAGGACAAGCGGTCCGCCGGACCCGCGGACGACCTGCTCAGCGGGCTGATCCGCACCACCGCCGAGGACGGCGACCGTCTCTCGCCCGAGGAACTGCGCGGCATGGCCTTCGTGCTGCTCGTCGCCGGACACGAGACGACGGTCAACCTCATCGCCGGCGCGGTCCACGCCCTGCTCACCCACCCGGGCCAACTAGCCGCCCTGCGGGCCGACATGACGCTGCTGGACGGCGCGATCGAGGAGACCCTGCGCTACGAGGGCCCGGTGGAGAACGCGACCTTCCGGTACGCGGCGGAGCCGCTCGACATCGACGGTACGGCGATAGCCTCCGGCGACGCGGTGATGATCGGCCTCACCGCTGCCGACCGCGACGGCACGCGGTACCCGGCCCCCGACCGCTTCGACATCCGGCGCGAGGCCCGCGGCCACATCGCCTTCGGACACGGCATCCACTACTGCCTCGGCGCCCCGCTCGCCCGGCTCGAAGCCCGCGTGGCGCTCGGCTCCCTGCTGGAGCGCTGCCCGGACCTGGCTCTCGACGGACCGCCGAGCGGCTGGCTGCCCGGCATGCTGATGCGCGGGGCACGACGGGTGCCGGTGCGGTGGTGAACCGGTTTGCCGCGGGACGAGAGGAGCGTCGACCGTGCTGCGTACGGCGGAGATCAGAGCGGAGCTGACCGAGCGGGAGGACACCCACCGGCTCTACTGGCGCTCCTCGCTGGAGTTCAGCCTGGACTGCTTCATCTGTGAGCGGACCGGGCGGACGACGCTGTTCGAGCGCGGAGCCGAGCAGGCGCTGTGTTCCGGCAGCCGCAGCGGGTTCAAGCGGCACCACGCCCCCGCCAGGATCGCCGGGTTCGACACCACGAGCGGCCTGGAGCGACTCGCGGTCCGGGCGCTGCTCGACTTCTGGTGGGCGCCCTTCACCGACCTCCGCGACGGCGGGAAGGCAGCCGCACCCATCGGCCACCCGTGGGTACGGCTGCATCTCGCCTATTACTGCCCGACCGCGAAGGAGGCCGGCACCTGCAGTATCCAGACCAACCTGGTCCGGCCCCACCGGCTCACGTGCAAGCACTGTGATCTGCTGCTCGCCGTCGACCGGGAGACTCCCGCCGTGCGGCTTCTCGCCTGATGGGCGCGTGAAGAAAGCCTGTGGAGAGGAGGTGAGTGATCGGGTTGGGGACGGTGCCTGCCGTGAGGCCGGGTCAGTCCCGGCCGCCCGGGATCTCCGCCGGGGACACCGGGCGGCGTTCGCGGCGGGACAGTTCGCAGGCCTCGGCGATGCGAAGGGCCTCCAGGGCCTCCCGTCCGTCGCAGGGGTTGGCGCGTTCGCCGCGGACCACCTCGACGAAGGCGGCGAGCTCCGCCTCGTACGCGGGCCCGAAGCGTTCCAGGAACCCCGTCCACGGTTTGTCCGCGGCCGGTGGACCGGCCGGCTCGGTCGAGGTGATCGGGGTGCGGTCGTCCAGGCCGACGCCGATCTGGTCCCGTTCGCCGGCCAGCTCCATGCGGACGTCGTAGCCCGCGCCGTTCAGCCGGGTGGCCGTCGCCGTGGCGAGCATGCCGTCGTCGAAGGTGAGGACCACGGCGGCGGTGTCGACGTCGCCCGCCTCGCGGAACATCGAGGGCCCGGCGTCGGACCCGACCGCGTACACCTGCACGACCTCGCGGCCGGTCACCCAGCGCAGGACGTCGAAGTCGTGGATCAGACAGTCGCGGTACAGCCCGCCGGAGAGCGGGAGATAGCCGGCCGGCGGCGGCGACTGGTCGGAGGTCATCGCGCGGACGGTGTGCAGTCGGCCGAGCCGGCCCGACCGCACCGCCTCGCGGGCAGCCGCGTAGCCCACGTCGAAGCGGCGCTGGAACCCCATCTGAAGAACCGTTCCCGCGGCGTCGACCTCGGCGAGCGCGCTCAGTGTGCCCGGCAGGTCGAGGGCGATGGGCTTCTCGCAGAAGACCGGGAGCCCGGAGCGCGCCGCCCGGCCGATCAGCTCGGCGTGCGCCGACGTGGCGGCGGTGATGACCACCGCGTCCACGCCCCAGGTGAAGATCTCGTTCACGCTCGGCGCCGCCGTCGCGCCCAGCCGGTCCGCCAGCCGCTGGGCCCGTACCGGGTCCGCGTCCGTGACGATGAGGGAGCCGCCGACCTCACGGTGGCGGCTGAGAGTCGTGGCATGGAATGTGCCGATTCGACCCGCTCCGATGAGTCCGATGCGCATGGGAACAAACTGAGGGCCGACCCGCCGCCCTGTCAATGGTTTGTCCGGACAATCGAACTTCACAACTTCCCGTCAACATCTCACGGAGCTACGCTCGGGCCGTGCCGAAACCAGATGTGGATCCGACCGTGTCGCTCCAGCTCAGCGTCGACCGCAGCAGCCCGGTCCCGCTGTACTTCCAGCTGTCGCAGCAACTCGAGGCCGCCATCGAGCACGGAGCGCTCACCCCGGGGAGTCTCCTCGGCAACGAGATCGATCTCGCCGGACGGCTCGGGCTGTCCCGCCCCACGGTCCGCCAGGCCATCCAGTCCCTGGTCGACAAGGGCCTGCTCGTACGGCGCCGAGGCGTCGGCACCCAGGTCGTGCACAGCCAGGTCAAACGCCCCCTGGAACTCAGCAGCCTCTACGACGACCTGGAGTCGGCGGGCCAGCGCCCCGCCACCCAGGTGGTCGTCAACACCGTCGAGCCGGCGTCCACCGCGGTCGCGGCCGCCCTGGGGGTCACCGAGACCAGCGACGTCCACCGCGTCGAGCGGCTGCGTCTCGCGCACGGCGAGCCGATGGCGTACCTCTGCAACTACCTGCCCCCCGGCCTGCTGGAACTCGACGGCGACCGGATGGAGGCGACCGGTCTCTACCGGCTCATGCGCACCGCCGGCATCACCCTCCACAGCGCCCGGCAGTCCGTCGGCGCCCGCGCGGCCACCGAGGAGGAGGGCGAGCGGCTCGGCGAGCCGGCCGGCTCACCCCTGCTCACCATGCAGCGCACCACCTTCGACGACACCGGCCGCGCCGTCGAGTTCGGCACGCACATCTACCGCGCCTCGCGCTACTCCTTCGAGTTCCAGCTCCTCGTCAGGCCGTGACCTTCGCACCTGTCGACCTTCGGGACCGGGGTCGCCGGCGCCCCTGACCGACGGGCACGCGCCGGGCCGCGGGGACGCCGCCACCGTCACGGGAAAGGTCGTACCGCGCCGCGTGGACGCACCGCGCGCGGGACCCGCTGGTCGGGCGGACGAGCCCCGTGATTGATACTTGGTCGTTTGGGCCGGTACGAAGCCGGTCCGAAAGGGCCTGCGGAACGGCCCCCGGGCAGGACCGCAGGGCCCGGCACACCAAGGAGCACGCAAGAAGGGCACGGCCTCGTGGCACGGACTCGGACCTGGGTAAGCATCGCGCTCGCAGGGGCGCTGGGAGTGTCCCTCGCGGGATGCAGCAGCACCGGCGGGAAGCGGGCCGAGGACGCCCGCAAGGCCGCCGCGGCCCAGGGCAGGGCCGCGGTGAACACGCCCAAGTGGACCTTCGCCATGATCACCCACTCGGGCGACGGCGACACCTTCTGGGACATCGTCCAGAACGGCGCCAAGCAGGCCGCCGTCAAGGACAACATCAACTTCCTCTACTCGCACGACGACGAGGCCCAGCAGCAGGCCCAGCTCGTGGACGCCGCGATCGACAAGAAGGTCGACGGCATCATCGTCACGCTGGCCAAGCCCGACGCCATGAAGGCCGCCGTCGCCCGCGCCCACAAGGCCGGCATCCCGGTGATCACCGTGAACTCCGGCTCCGCCGAGTCCAAGGCCTTCGGCGCGCTCACCCACATCGGCCAGGACGAGACGATCGCCGGCGAGGCCGTCGGCGACGAGCTGAACAAGCGGGGCCGCAAGAAGGCCCTGTGCGTCCTGCACGAGCAGGGCAACGTCGGCCACGAGCAGCGCTGCGCCGGCATCAAGAAGACCTTCCACGGCACCGTGCAGAACATCTACGTCCAGGGCACGAGCATGCCGGACGTACAGTCCTCCATCGGCGCCAAGCTCCAGGCCGACGGGTCCATCGACTCCGTCGTCACGCTCGGCGCCCCGTTCGCGGACACCGCGGTCAAGGCCAAGAAGGACGCGGGCAGCAAGGCCGAGATCGACACCTTCGACCTGAACGCCAAGGTGGCCGCCGAGCTCAAGGACGGCACCCTCGGCTTCGCCGTCGACCAGCAGCCCTACCTCCAGGGCTACGAGGCCGTGGACCTGCTCTGGCTGTACAAGTACAACGCGGACGTCCTCGGCGGCGGCAAGCCGGTCCTCACCGGGCCGCAGATCATCACCAAGGACCAGGCCTCCAAGCTGGAGCAGTACGCGGACCGGGGGACCCGATGACCGCCACGGCACCCGCTCCGGCGCCCGGCCCCGAGACCGACGAGCGCCTCCTGAAGACCTCACCTCTGCGCAAGCTGATGGGCCGCCCCGAACTCGGCTCCGTGGTCGGCGCGATCGCGGTCTTCCTCTTCTTCGCGGTCTTCGCCGACAGCTTCGTCCGCGCCGCGAGCCTCAGCACCGTCCTGTACGCCGCCTCGACCATCGGCATCATGGCCGTCCCGGTCGCCCTGCTCATGATCGGCGGGGAGTTCGACCTCTCCGCGGGCGTCATGGTGACCAGCTCCGCGCTGATCTCCTCGATGTTCAGCTACCAGATGACGGCCAACGTCTGGGTCGGCGTGTTCGTGTCGCTGTTCGTCACCCTCGCCATCGGCGTCTTCAACGGCGTCATGCTCACCCGCACCGACCCGCCGAGCTTCATCATCACGCTCGGCACCTTCCTCATGCTCACCGGCATCAACCTCGGCTTCACCAAGCTGATCAGCGGCACCGTCTCCACCAAGTCGATCTCCGACATGGAGGGCTTCTCCTCCGCCAAGGACGTCTTCGCCTCCACCCTCACCATCGGCGGCGTCGACTTCAAGATCACCATCCTGTGGTGGCTGGCCCTGGTCGCGGTCGCCACCTGGATCCTGCTGCGCACCCGCGTCGGCAACTGGATCTACGCCGTCGGCGGCGGCGAGGAGGCCGCCCGCGCGGTCGGTGTCCCCGTCGACAAGACCAAGATCGGCCTCTACATGGGCGTCGCGTTCGGCGCCTGGATCTCCGGCCAGCACCTGCTGTTCTCGTTCGACGTCGTCCAGTCCGGCGAGGGCGTCGGCAACGAACTGATCTACATCATCGCGGCCGTCATCGGCGGCTGCCTGATCACCGGCGGCTACGGATCCGCGGTCGGCGCGGCCGTCGGCGCCCTGATCTTCGGCATGGTCAGCAAGGGCATCGTCTTCGCCGAGTGGAACCCGGACTGGTTCAAGTTCTTCCTCGGCGTGATGCTGCTCCTCGCGACCCTGCTCAACCACTGGGTCCGCAAGCGCGCGGAGGCGACGAAGTGACCACGGACACGAACATGACCAAGGAACCCGCCGCCGCGGAACGCGCGCCGCTCGTCGAACTCGACGACGTCAGCAAGTACTACGGCAACATCCGCGCCCTCGAAGGCGTCTCGCTCGAGGTCCACGCGGGCGAGATCACCTGCGTGCTCGGCGACAACGGCGCGGGCAAGTCCACCCTCATCAAGATCATCGCGGGCCGGCACCAGCACGACGCGGGCACGCTGCGCATCGAGGGCGAGGAGACCCGTCTCTCCTCCCCGCGCGAGGCCCTGGACCTCGGCATCGCGACCGTCTACCAGGACCTCGCCGTCGTCCCGCTGATGCCGGTCTGGCGGAACTTCTTCCTCGGCTCCGAGCCGCGCAAGGGCGTCGGCCCCTTCAAGCACCTCGACGTCGACTTCATGCGCCGCACCACCCACGCGGAGCTCCTGCGCATGGGCATCGACCTGCGCGACGTCGACCAGCCGATCGGCACCCTCTCCGGCGGCGAACGCCAGTGCGTGGCGATCGCCCGCGCCGTCTACTTCGGCGCCAAGGTCCTCGTCCTCGACGAGCCGACCGCCGCCCTCGGCGTGAAACAGTCCGGTGTCGTCCTCAAATACGTGGCCGCCGCCCGGGACGCCGGACTGGGTGTTGTTTTGATCACCCACAACCCGCATCACGCGTACCTCGTGGGCGACCGCTTCGTCCTCCTCAAGCGCGGAGCCATGTCGGGCAGCCACACCCGTGACGAGATCACCCTCGACGAGCTGACACGCCAGATGGCGGGCGGCAGCGAGCTCGACGACCTGCGGCACGAACTGGAGAACCGCACGGCGTGAGGGGTGCGGGGGAGTGACCCGTTCGGCTCCGCCGGTGTGCCTGGACCGGCCCCGGACGGGCCGCGGGTCACCCCCGCCCCCGGGCTTCCGCGGTGCGGCCCCGGTACGGCGTAAGGCAGAATCGGCGCGATGAGCACCTACCGCGACCTCGCGCTCCCCCGAGCTCTCGGCTCCGCTCGGGCAGGGAGCACCTCCATGGGCTCCGCGCGGGCCACCGTCCTGCGGACCGTGGGAACACGCGAGCGCCGTTCGCACCTGACGGCCCCCCGTGTCCCCACCGTCGGTATCGACATCGGCGGCACGAAGGTGATGGCGGGCGTCGTGGACGCCGACGGCAACATCCTGGAGAAGGTCCGCGCCGAGACGCCGGACAAGTCCAAGAGCCCCAAGGTGGTCGAGGACACCATCCTCGAACTGGTCCTGGACCTCTCCGACCGGCACGACGTGCACGCCGTCGGCATCGGCGCGGCCGGCTGGGTCGACGCCGACCGCAACCGCATCTTGTTCGCCCCCCACCTGTCCTGGCGCAACGAGCCGCTGCGCGACCGCCTCGCCGGCCGCCTCGCGGTGCCCGTCCTCGTCGACAACGACGCGAACGCCGCCGCCTGGGCCGAGTGGCGGTTCGGCGCAGGCCGCGGCGAGGACCACCTCGTCATGATCACGCTCGGCACCGGCATCGGCGGCGCGATCCTGGAGGACGGCCAGGTCAAACGCGGCAAGTTCGGCGTCGCCGGCGAGTTCGGGCACATGCAGGTCGTGCCCGGCGGCCACCGCTGCCCGTGCGGCAACCGCGGCTGCTGGGAGCAGTACAGCTCCGGCAACGCGCTGGTCCGCGAGGCCCGCGAGCTCGCCGCCGCCGACTCCCCGGTGGCGTACGGGATCATCGAGCACGTCAAGGGCAGCATCGGTGACATCACCGGCCCGATGATCACCGAGCTGGCCCGCGAGGGCGACGCCATGTGCATCGAGCTCCTCCAGGACATCGGCCAGTGGCTCGGCGTCGGCATCGCCAACCTGGCCGCCGCCCTCGACCCCTCCTGCTTCGTCATCGGCGGCGGCGTCAGCGCCGCCGACGACCTCCTCATCGGGCCCGCCCGTGACGCGTTCCGCCGCCACCTCACCGGCCGCGGCTACCGCCCCGAGGCCCGGATCGCGCGCGCCCAGCTCGGCCCCGAGGCCGGCATGGTCGGTGCCGCCGACCTCGCGCGTCTCGTCGCCCGCCGCTTCCGGCGCGCCAAGCGCCGCCGCGTGGAGCGCTACGAACGGTACGAGCGCTACGCCGAGTCCCGCCGCTCGACCGAGCAGGAGTCGATGTGACGGCCTCGCTTCCCCGCCAGGCGACCTCCCCGGACGAGCCCGACCGGCCCCCGGAGGACCCCCGGCACCGGTTCCGCCGCCGCGCCCTGACGCTGCTGATCATCGTGCTGCTCATCGGCGTACCGGCCGGCTATCTGGTGATCTCCGCCAACCAGAGCCGCGACAGCGGCAAGGACAAGGAGGAGAAGTACTCGGCGACCGGCCTCACCGCGGGCTGGCCCTCCCGCGTGCAGCGCCGCCTCTACCAGATCCCGATCCCCGGCCGGTCCACCGACGTCGCGTACTACGAGACGAACAACTGGAAGACCAGCCGCCTCTACGTCCAGTTCGGGACGACCGAGGCGGGCCTCGACGGGTTCCTCAAGGGCGTCGGCGCCAAGGCCGACAACCTGAAGAAGGACGACATCACCATCGGCGACCGCGACCAGAAGGTCGTCGGCTGGGAGTTCGGCGGGCCCGGCCCCTGGTCGGGTCTCGTGCACAAGCAGAAGGACCCCGCGCCCACCCAGGACATCGTCGTGAACCGCTCCGAGCCCGGACACCCCATGGTGTACGTCGTCTCGCGCACCATTCCGTAGCGAGTCCCGCGGACCCCGCGTCCCGCAGCCCCGATCCGCACGGTTCCCGCAGGACCCGGCGGGCGCACCGACGGCCGCTCCGGCACACCTGTGGCACCCCTTCACCGACCCCGCCCGATCCCCGGACCGGCGCCCCGGCCGGGCCCCTCCCCGCCCCGCGTGGCCGTGGGAGCCGATTGTCCGACCCCGCCCGTAGAGTCGAAGACAACTGACGCGACACAGGGGCGGGAGGTGACCGGACGTATGCGTGACGCGATGGACGCGGTGGCCGAGTGGGCGCCCGCCTGGCCCTCCCCGGCCCAGGTGCCCGCCGCGCCCGCCCTCCCGGACCGGGTGCCCACCGCCGAGCCGCCCACCGTCCCGCTGCCCTCCGTGCGGCTCGCCGCCGTCTTCCTGCCCGCACCGCTCCCCCGGGAAGGACGGATCGCGTTCTGGGACCCGGACGGCGAACCGACGCCCTCCGACGACCAGCACGAGAAGGCGGCCACAAAGGAGCCCGAGGCAGCCTCGCCGAGCGGACGCTCCGCGAGTCCGCCCGCGCGCGAACGGACCGAGCTGACCGTCGTACGACCGCACGGCTCCGGAGTCCGCCGGGCCACCGTGCCCGCCCTCACCCTCTCCGTCGGCGAGGCCCTGCCCCTGCTCGCCGCGGCCCGCCGCAACCCCGCCGCCCATCCCGCCACCGCCTGCTGGGGCGCCGCCGCACTGCACGCGCTGCGCCTCGTCGCCCGCGGATGGCTGCTTCCCGGGCTCACCCCCGACGGCTTCGACTCCTGGCGCGCGGGCCCCCTCGACCAGGACGACGTCGCCCACCTGCGGGCGATCGCCGGAGCCCTGCCGTACGAGGGACACGCCGTCCCCCTCCCCGGCAAGGGACCCCTCCGGCTGCCCGAGCCGGAAGCCCTCATGCGCTCCTTCCTGGACGCGGTCGCCGACACCCTCCCGCGCACCCCCGCCGCGCCCTACGTCTCCGGCCTCCCCTTCGCGGCCCGCGCGCCCCAGCGGCTGTCCGGGGCCCACGACTGGGCGGCCGAGGTCGCCGCCGGCATGGACGCGGGCGTACGGATCTCACTGCGCCTGGACCTGTCCGCCTACCAGCTCTTCGACGACGGCGAGGGCGCCCGGCGCGCCGGCGCCGCCGTCGTCCAGGTGCACAGCCTCGCCGACCCCACCCTCGTCATCGACGCGGCGGCCCTCTGGGCGGGGGAGGCCGACGACGTCTTCGGACCCCGCGCGCGCGTCGACGCCGCCCTCGCCGTCCGCCGCGCCGCCCGCGTCTGGCCCCCGCTGGACCGCCTCTCGGAGCAGGACGTGCCGGACGTGCTCGCCCTCTCCGAGGAAGAGCTGTCGGACCTCCTCGGCGTCGCCGCGGCCCGCCTCGGCACGGCCGGCGTCGCCGTGCACTGGCCGCGAGACCTCGCCCAGGACCTCAGCGCCGCCGCGGTGGTGCGCCCCGCGCCCGGCTCGGCGACGGACGGCACCGGCTTCTTCGAGAGCGAGGAGCTCCTCCAGTTCCGCTGGCAGCTCGCCCTCGGCGGAGACCCCCTCAGCGAGGCCGAGATGGACGCCCTGGCCGAGGCCCACCGGCCCGTCGTGCGGCTGCGTGACCAGTGGGTGCTCGTGGACCCGGCGCTCGTCCGCAAGGCCCGCAAGCGCGAACTGGGCCTCCTCGACCCCGTCGACGCGCTCTCCGTCGCCCTCACCGGCACCGCCGAGGTGGACGGCGAGACCGTCGAGGCCGTGCCGGTCGGCGCGCTCGCCACCCTGCGCGACCGTCTCACGGCCGGCCTCACCCCCGTCGAGCCGCCCCCCGGCCTCCAGGCCCGCCTGCGTGACTACCAACTGCGCGGCCTCGCCTGGCTGGACCTCATGACCTCCCTCGGCCTGGGCGGCTGCCTCGCCGACGACATGGGACTCGGCAAGACGGTCACCCTCATCGCCCTCCACCTGCGGCGGGCCCGCAGCGAACCGACCCTGGTGGTCTGCCCCGCCTCCCTCCTCGGCAACTGGCAGCGGGAGATCACCCGCTTCGCACCCGGCGTCCCCGTGCGCCGCTTCCACGGCTCCGACCGCTCCCTCGACGACCTCGACGGCGGCTTCGTCCTGACCACGTACGGGACGATGCGCTCCGCCGCCGCCCACCTCGCCGAGCAGCCGTGGGGCATGGTCGTCGCGGACGAGGCGCAGCACGTCAAGAACCCCTACTCGGCGACGGCGAAGGCCCTGCGCACCATCCCGGCCCCCGCGCGCGTGGCCCTCACCGGCACCCCCGTGGAGAACAACCTCTCCGAGCTGTGGGCCCTGCTGGACTGGACGACCCCCGGCCTGCTCGGCCCCCTCAAGTCCTTCCGCGCCCGCCACGCCCGCGCCGTGGAGAACGGCGAGGACGAGGAGGCGGTGGCCCGTCTCGCGCGGCTGATCCGCCCGTTCCTGCTCCGCCGCAAGAAGTCCGACCCGGGCATCGTCCCCGAGCTGCCGCCCAAGACGGAGACGGACCACCCCGTCCCGCTGACCCGTGAACAGGCCTCCCTCTACGAGGCCGTGGTCCGCGAGTCGCTGCTCGCGATCGAGACCACCGACGGCATCGCCCGCAGGGGACTCGTCCTCAAGCTCCTGACCTCCCTCAAGCAGATCTGCAACCACCCGGCCCTGTTCCTGAAGGAGGACCCGGAGGCCGCCGCCCACGGACCGTCCGCCCGATCCGGCAAACTCGCCCTGCTGGACGAGCTGTTGGACACCCTCCTCGCCGAGGACGGCTCGGCCCTCGTCTTCACGCAGTACGTCGGCATGGCCCGCCTCATCACCGCCCACCTGACCGCGCGGGCCGTTCCGGTGGAGCTGCTGCACGGCGGCACCCCGGTCGCCGAACGCGAACGCATGGTGGACCGCTTCCAGAGCGGTGAGACCCCGATCCTGGTGCTGTCCCTCAAGGCCGCGGGCACCGGCCTGAACCTCACTCGCGCCGGCCATGTCGTCCACTTCGACCGCTGGTGGAATCCCGCGGTCGAGGAACAGGCCACCGACCGCGCGTACCGCATCGGCCAGACCCAGCCCGTCCAGGTCCACCGCCTCATCACCGAGGGCACGGTGGAGGACCGCATCGCCGAGATGCTCGAGGCGAAGCGCGCCCTCGCCGACGCGATCCTCGGCTCCGGCGAGGCGTCCCTGACCGAGCTGACCGACCGCGAGCTGTCCGACCTCGTCTCGCTCCGGAGGCCGACGTGAGCGGGACCGAGGGCGAGGAGAGCCGCGTGGACGAGACCGGGTCGGGCGTACCGGCCGACGGCACGGCCCTGCCTCGACCGGAGCCGGGGGACCGCCCCGCGGACGTGGCCCGCCGGGCGCTGCGGGCCGCCCGGGAGCGGAGCGGAGAGAGGGAGAGCGGGGAGAGCCGGGAGCGGGGCGGCCGGGAGTCGGGTGCGGCCGACGGGCCGATGGGTGCGGCTGCGGGTGCGGGAGTTGGTTCGGGCGCGGGTTCGGCTGCGGGCTCGCCTTCGTCTTCGGTTTCCGGTGAGGGGGCCGGTGGGCGCGGCGAGCCCGACGAGGGGTTCTCGTCGGCCGGGCCGCCTGCGCCCTCGGCGTCTCCTCCGTCGTCCGGCTCGTCCCCCACGTCCGGCTCGTCCGTGGGGTCCGGTGCGGGCAGGGCTTCTCAGCCGGGGTCCGCTGCCGGGGCGCGTCCCGGCGACGTGGCGCGCGAGGCCCTGCGACGGGCGACCGAGGCGGCGAGGACCGCCGGTGCCGGTGGGATTCGTACGGGTGCTGTCGGGTCTGACGGTGACGGTGTCAGTGACGACGAGCAGGCCGACACCCGTGGGCGGGGGTCCTCGGGCGGGCGTGGCGTGACCCGCGCGGGTACCCGCGCGGCCGTGGAGGCCGGCCGGAGCGGCCGCGGTGTGGGTGCCGACGCCCCATCTGCCGCGCGGAGTTGGCGTGGCGGTGGCGGTATGTCGGGTTCGGCGCCCGGCGATGAGGACGCGGCGGAGGCGGTGACCTGGGGCGTCGGCCACGAGGTCCGTGAGGTGGTCGACGAGGTCGACGGTTCGGGCCGGGACGGTGGCGGGGGTGCGCCGGGCGGTACCGAGGCAGGAGGTGCCGAGGCAGGCGGTACCGAGGCGGCGGGGTCCGTCACGCCCGGTGTCTCGGAGGCGGGGGCGACCGAGGGTGCGCGCCCAGGCGACATCGCCCGCGAGGCGTTGCGCGCCGCACGCGACGAGGCGAAGCGGGCCCGGACGGCCGGGGGTGATGCAGCGGAGGCCGCAACAGGTGTGGTGGGTCGTGGAGTTGGCGCGAAGCGAGGGGCGCGGACTCGGCCCGGCAAGGCGTCGGCCGGCGGCACCCGAGGACGTCGGAGCGGCGCGAGCGCGGCGAACTCCGAGGGAGCGTCGCGTGCCCAGGAGCTGAGGGAGCTGCTCGCCGGTGCCTTCCAGCTCCCGCCCGAGGTGTCCGACCCCGGGCTTCCCGCGCACCCCGCCGACGACGGCTCGGGCGGACGTCCCCTCGCGCATCCGGAGGGAGAGGTCGACGCGACGACGGCCGACGCAACCTTCCAGGCGCCGGCGGGCGGCTCGGACCCCCTCACCCCGGGGCTGCGCACGCATACCCGGCCCGGCTCCCGGGGCGCGGTCGGCGATGCCGTCAACTCCGTTGCGGAGCAGCTCGGTTACCGCGCAACCGAGTCCCGGACACCCGATTCCCCTACCTCGGCCACCCCCTCGCCGGAGCCGCTTCGGCCCGATCCCTCGCCGGAGCCGTCCGGGCCGCAGCCCACGGCCTCGGAAAAGGCCCCCGAGGTGAGCGAGGCGAAGCCGGACGCGCGCCCGCCGCACCCCGAATCGCAGCCCGACCCGCACGCCGAGTCGCAGCCCGACCGGCGCCCCGCACCCGGTCGTCCCGCCCCGGCGAACCCCGCTCTCGGCGAGCGGCTGCCGCGGTCCATGGCCTCCCCGGGCCGGGACGGGGAGTTGCGCCGTACGTTCCCCAGGTTCCCGGCACGGGACGCCGTGGGCGGCGCGTTCGCGGAGACGTGGTGGGGCAACGCGTGGGTCACGGCGTTGGAGGAAGGGGCCCTGGACGCGGGGCGGTTGGCGCGCGGCCGGACGTATGCCGGGCAGGGGCACGTCGACGCCATCACGGTCACCCCCGGTCTGGTCCTCGCGTACGTGCACGGCAGCCGGCCACGGCCGTACCGCGTCCAGATCAGGGTGCGGACCCTCGCCGACGCCGACTGGGACCGTTTCCTCGACGCGGCCGCCGAGCGGCCCGGACACATCGCCGCCCTCCTCGACAAGGAGATGCCGAAGTCTCTGGCGGAGTGCGGAGTCGACCTGCTCCCCGGCCCAGGCGAGCTCGAACCGCACTGCAGTTGCCCCGACTTCGGACATCCCTGCAAGCACGCGGCCGCGCTCTGCTATCAGACGGCCCGGCTGCTGGACCAGGACCCGTTCGTGCTGCTCCTGCTGCGCGGCCGGGGCGAGCGCGAACTGCTGGACGCGCTGTCGCGGCGCAACGCCACCCGCGCCGCGCGTGCGTCCCAGGAGCGGGAACCGGCGCCGCTGCCCGGGGTCCGCGCCCGTGACGTGCTCACCCGACGCGTGCTGCCTCCCCTGCCCGTGCCGCTGCAGCCGCCCGCCCATCCCGAGCAGCCACCGGCCTATCCGGGTGCTCCGGGCGGCCCGGACCCGTTCGCGCTCGACCAGTTGGCGACGGACGCGGCGGCTCGTGCGCACGCCCTGCTCACCGCGGGTCGTGATCCGGTGGCGGACCTGACGCTCTGGCAGGACGCGGTGCGTATCGCCGCCGCCCGTCCCGGATCGGGTCTGACCGCCGGCACCCGGGCCCTCTACGCCTCGCTCGCGACGGCGACCCGGCGGACCCCCTCCGATCTGGCGCGGGCGGTGGCCGCCTGGCGGCAGGGCGGGTTCGACGCGCTCGCCGTGCTCGAAGAGCCCTGGGATCCACCGGCGGGCCGGTTCGACCGGGCGAGGCCGCTGCTCCTGGCTGCCGACCTCCCCGCCTTCCGTCCCTGGCGCAACCACCTGACCCACCCGGGCGGCCACGCCCAGCTCCGCCTGGGGCGCAACGGTCTCTGGTACGCCTTCGAGTCCGAGCCGGGCCAGGACGACTGGTGGCCTCGCGGCACCCCCGACCTCGACCCCGTCGGCGCGTTGACGGGACTCGGCGCACCGGGCGATCTCTGACGCGGCCCTTCGCGGCCGCGGCGCCGTAGCGGTACGGGCGCGGGCCGCGGCGGGCAGATGAAGCGACGACGACCTCGTTGTCCGTCCACGTCCGCCGCCGTCCGCCTGCCTCGGCACACCTCCGCCGAGCCGCCGTCCGCCTGCCTCGGCACACCTCCGCCGAGCCGCCGTCCGGCTGCCTCGGCACACTCCCGCCGGTCTGACTTCGCAGGCACCCCCCGCTGGCCTGCCTCCGCAGGTCCGCCTTCGCCGGTCTGCCTACGCCGGCCCGTGGGGCAGGACGGGCAGTGCGGCCAGGCGGCGGTGCAGATAGCCGCCGCCCCATGCCAGTTCGTGCAGCGGCACCGCGAGTTCCAACCGGTGCCAGCGGCCGAGGACGGCGGTGAGGGTCACCGTGAGCTCCAGGCGGGCGAGCGCCGATCCGGGACAGTAGTGCGGACCCAGGCCGAAGCTCAGGTGACGGCCGGCGGTACCGCGGTCGGGGTCCAGCGTTCCGGGGTCGGCGTGGCAGCGCGGGTCGTGGTTGGCCGCCGCCACGGACAGCAGGACACCGCTGCCCGCCGGAATGACGGTGTCCCCGAACCGCACGTCCTCCAGCGCCACCCTCTTGGTGCTGAACGGGCCCGGGGTGTCCCAGCGCAGCAACTCGTCCACCGCGCGCGGGATCCGCGCCGGCTCGTTCCGCAGGGAGTCCTGCACGTCCGGGTGGCCCAGCAGTGCCACCACGCTCATGCCGATCGCCTGCACCGTGCTGTCGAAGCCGGCCAGCAGCAGCATCGCCAGGAGGGAGGCGACCTCGTCCTCGCTCGCACCGCCCTGCTCGTGCCAGGCGGCGAGGACGCGGGAGACGACGTCCTCACCCGGAGCGGCCTCGCGGCGGGCCATCTCGCCGCGGACGAAGGCGTCGATGCGGGCCACGCTCTCCTCGACGGCACGAGCGGTGTGGCCCGTCTTGTCCGCGAGGAGCGCCACCGGTCCGTACAGCGCGGCCCGCTCCTCCTCCCGCACCTCGAACACCTCGCACAGCGACCGGAAGGCGAACGGGCGCGCGAACGCGTCCATCAGCTCCACCGGTCCCCGCCCGCGGGCCGCGTCGGCCGCGTCGAGGAGTTCACCGGCGGCCTGTTCGATGCGTTCCCGGTGGGCGGCCATGCGCGCCGGGGTGAGGGCAGGTGTGGCCAGGCGGCGGATCCGCGTGTGGTCGGGCGGGTCGTAGTTGACCAGCGTCACGTCCAGGGCGCGCCGCCGCACGTCCGGGTCGGGAACGCGGCCGCCGCTCAGGGAGAGACGCGGGTCCAGGAATCCGGCGCGCACGTCCTCGGCACGGGTCACCAGCCACGCCGGCCGTCCGGCGGGCGTCCTGATCCGGGCCACGGGACAGGTCTCCCGGATCTCGGCGAGCGTCTCCTCCGGCCGGGCCAGGAATCCGGCCCCGAGCGGTTCCGGCAGCCGCTTCCGCTCTGCCGTGGCGGGAGGGGCGGCCGTGACGGCGGCTTCGGTGTCCATGCGGAGGCGTCCTCTCGCGGTCGCGGAGTGTGCGGCGGTCACCGTAGGAACGGCCGGTTGCCCGCCGGTTCGCGCCCGGTGCGATTCCGGTATGTCCGCGCCTCCACTGACCAGTTGAGGCAGCGCCCTGCGGCCACCTCCGTGCCGTGTCTCCCGCCGCAAGGTGCTTCGGCCGCCTTCGTGCCGTGCCACCCGCCGCAAGGCGCTTCGGCCGTCTCCGTTCCGAACTACTCGCAGCAAGGCGCTTCGGCCGCCTTCGTGCCGTGCCACCCGAAGCAACGCCTTACGGCCGCATCCGCGGCCCGCTGCCCCCCCCC
>NZ_JBEZHO010000017.1:0-23574 GCF_040650615.1 Streptomyces sp. NPDC048643 | reverse complement strand
GTCCGAACTACTCGCAGCAAGGCGCTTCGGCCGCCTTCGTGCCGTGCCACCCGAAGCAACGCCTTACGGCCGCATCCGCGGCCCGCTGCCCCCCCCCCGGGAGCGCTGTCCCACGGCCGCCCTCTCCGCCGCGCCGCCCACCTGCCACCGCGACCGCGGCCGCCACCGCCACCGCCACCGCACGACGCTCACCCGGCGCGCCCACCAGGGGGATTCACCGTCGCCCAACCGGCGGCGAACCGGTGCCGAACCCCCTGCTCCTAGCTTCCTGCCGGTCGGCGCAGTGCTGCCGTCCGTCGTCCCGAACGCCCGTCGTATGGAGGACCATCATGGCCGAGAACGTCGAGCCCAACGAGGAGACCACCGAGACCCCCGCGGAGGAGACTCCCGAGGTTGTCGCGCACGCCGCTTCGAACGTCGCCTGGTGCGGTGTGCACCAGGAGTCGGTGGACGAGCCCGAGGTGGTCGCGCACGCCGCCTCCAACGTCGCCTGGTGCGGTGTGCACCAGGAGCACCTCGACGAGCCGGAGGTGGTCGCGCACTCCGAGGAGGGCGAGGACACCCCGTGGTGCGGTGTCCACCAGGAGCACAACGCCTGATCGGTTCACCACCGGCGCGGTCCTTCCCGGTCGCGGCGGCGCCTGACGCCGTCGCGACCGGGGCCGCGCCCGCCTCCCAACTCCCACCCCCGCTCCGGAGGTTGCCGTGCCCGGTACGCAGTCCGTCGCCGTCCCCACCGCCGGGGCCCGTCTGATCCGTGCCCGCAGGGGGTGGTGGTTCCTGGGTGCCGGCGGATACGCCCTGATGCGGCCCGGCCAGGTGGAGCCCGACGGCACCCTGCGGCCCTCGGCCGAGCGCTATCTCCGCGAGGCCGGCCTGTACGAGGTGAAGCCCTACAACTCGTACTCGCTGACCGTGCTGACCAGCACGGACTGCAACCTCGGCTGTGGCTACTGCTTCCAGAACACCGCGCAGGACCCGAAGGGCGGCAGCAGGCCGCCGCGGATCAGCCACGCCCGCCTCACTCCCGAAGGCGTGAGCCAGGTACTGGAGTTCACCCGCGAGCGCATGGCCGCCGCGGAGATGGACCGGCTGTCGCTGCTGCTGTTCGGCGGCGAGCCGCTGCTCAACCCGCGAGGCTGCCGCGACCTGCTCACCCGGGCCGGTCAACTGGGCGCCCTCACCGCGTCGATGACGTCCAACGGCACGCTGCTCACCCCGCTGATCGCCAAGGAACTCAACGCGGCGGGCCTCGGCTCCGTGCAGGTGACCTTCGACGGCGACCGGGCCGACCACGACGCCATCCGGGTACGGCGCTCCGGGGGCGGCACCTTCGACGTCATCGTCTCCAACATCGCGCGTGCCATCGAGAAGACCTCCCTGCGCTGGATGCTGCGGGTCAACGTCTCGCACCTGAACCGGCACGGTGTGGACGAACTGGTCGAACGGCTCGGCACCCGCCTCGATCCGGCCCGCTGCGGCATCCACTTCGCCCGCGTCGGCGACGTCGGCGTCGGCTACGCCAACAACCTGATGCACGAGAACGGCCTCGTCGACGACTTCGTCCGCTGGCACGCCCGCGCGCTGGAACTCGGCTTCACGGTGTCCCGCCCGCGCGCCCATGTCGCGTGCCAGGCCTGCTCCTTCACCGACGGCCGCTACGGCGCCGTCGTCAACGCCGACGGTGTCCTCGCCAGTTGCTGGGAGACCGCAGGCAAACCCGGCATGGAGGTCGGCACCATCGCCGACGGCTATCTCGACGCCGAGCAGACGGAGGGCCGCTGGGTCAGCTGCCACGACCACTACCAGTACGACGAGGAGGCGGCCGTCCGCGCCGTCTTCCAGGACCGGGTCGACGCCGGAGTCCTGGACTGCCTCGACGCCGTCGGACGGCTGGGATGAAAAGCGCCGGCATCCTGCGCACCAACCCCGACTTCCGCCGCTTCTGGCTCAGTTCGACGCTGTCCACCCTCGGGTCCCAGCTGTCGTTGCTCGCCTTCCCGCTGCTCGTCCTGTCCATCGGCGGCAGCGCCGCACAGGCCGGTACGGTCGCGACCTGCTCGCTGGTGACCCGGACGCTGCTGCGCCTGCCGTCGGGCCATCTCGCCGACCGGCTCGACCGGCGGATGATCATGGTCGGGACCGATCTGGTGCGGCTCGTGGCACTGGCGAGCATTCCGCTGGTGTCGGCGCTGGGGGACCTCGGGCAGGCGCATCTCCTCGGCGTCGCCGTGGTCGAGGGCGCGGCGACGGCCCTCTTCGCCCCCGCGGCCACGATCGCCGTGCGCGACGTGGTGCCGGAGAAGGACCTCACCGACGCGCTGAGCCGCAGTCAGGCCGCCATGGCGTCGAGTTCGCTCATCGGCCCGTTCCTCGGCGGCTGGCTGTTCACACTGGACCCGATCCTGCCGTTCGCCGCCGACGCCCTGTCCTACGGGGTGTCGGCCGTGCTGCTGCTGCGGATCGCCTCCCGGCCCGCCCACCAGGCCGCGGGGGCCGAGCGCGACAACCGGCTCACGGCCGGGCTGCGCTGGCTCACGCACCAGCGGGCGCTGCTGGCCGCACTGCTGTTCGCCGCGGGCATCAACGTCGTCTCGGCGGCGGCCCAGACGACCATGGTCGTCTCCCTGCGGCAGAGCGGCGCGGGCGGCACGGCGATCGGAGCGGTGATGGGCTGCGCGGGCGTCGGTGCGATGCTGGGCGCCGCCTCGGCACCATGGCTGATCAAGCGCATCCCCGCCGCCCGGCTGTTCCTGCTCATCGGCGCGGTGTGGGCGGTCGGCCTCGCCGTCTTCTCCGGGACCACGCACCCCTGGACGATCGGCCCGGTGCTGGTCGTGGTCGTCTTCTTCAGTCCGCCGGCGGGCATCGTCGTCGGCCGCGCGATGCTGGTCCTCGCACCCCGGGACCTGCTCGGCAGGGTCAGCACCGCGACCGGACTCCTCATGGCCGGTCTGGCCTCCCTCGGGCCCCTCCTCGCAGGCTCCTTCGTGGATTCCCTGGGGTCGAGCCACACCTGGCTGGCCCTGGCCGGAACCGCGGCGGTGGTCACCGTGCTGTCGTCCGTGCCCCTGCTGCGCGAGACCAGCCTGGACGCCGTGGCGGACGACGCGAAGAAGGCCGTGGCGGACGTGAAGCGGGGCGTGGCCGACGCGCGGAAGGGTGAGCCCGCCGGCCGGTCGACCGTCCTCCGGGACTCCCCTGCTCCCGCCGACTCCACGACTCCGGCACACCCCACCGCACAGGCCGCGCCCGCTGCCCCCGCCGCCTCCACGGCCCCGGCCGGTGCCACGGCTGCCGTTGTCGTCCCCGACTCCGCGGACCCCGTCGGCGCGAGCCCTACCCACCGGGCGGAGGTCATGGCGCACGGCGACCCGGACGCTTCGGGCGGTCCAGGATCACCTGGCGACCCCGGGCCCGTGGATCCTGCCGCCCCGCCTCCCGGCCCGCCTCCCGTCCAGCGCCCCGGCACCGGCGCGTCCTGAGTCCCGTCGCTCGTCCGCCGGTGCCCGGTAGGGGCGTCCGTACCCTTCCGTCGCTCCTCCTCCCGCACGCCGCGGGCGCACGAGGTGCCTCCTCCCGAGACCGACGTGATCCGTTCCCCCTGTCCGTCTCCCTGTCCGCACTCCCTGGAGCGCCGCGATGACCCAGTCCCCGCCCCGTGACGCGGGGCCGGTGTCCGGCCGGTACACCTACCCGACCGCTCCGCGCAGCGGACCGGAGGAGGTCCTCCACGGAGTGCGCGTGGCCGACCCCTACCGCTGGCTGGAGGACCCGCGGGACCCCGCGACCGCCGCGTGGTGCGCCGCTCAGGACCTGCTCTACGCCGACGAGGAGGCCCGCTGGCCGGCCCGGGACGCCCTGCTCGCGCGGATGACAGCCCTGCTCGCCGGCGGCGGCACCCGGCCACCGGTGGCGCGCGGCGGACGGGAGTTCCATCCGCGCAGGGAACCGGGGCGCGAACTCGCCGCGCTGGCCGTCCGCGAGACCGGCCGGACCCGGATCCTGCTCGACCCGCTGGACGCCGACCCGTCCGGTACGACGGTGCTCGACGCCTGGGAACCGTCGTGGGAGGGCGACCTCGTGGCCGTCCAGCTCTCCTCGGGCGGTACGGAGCACTCGGTGCTGCGCGTGCTCGACACGGCGACGGGCGAGACGGTCGACGGGCCCGTGGACCGGGTCCGCCGTTCCCCCGTGGCCTGGCTGCCGGGCGGCCACGCCTTCTACTACGTGCGCCGGCTGTCGTCCGAACACGCCACGGGCGGGACCGGGCTTCGACGCCGCGTCTACCTGCACCGGGTCGGCACACCGGCGGACCAGGACGCGGAGATCTTCGGCGCCGGACGGTCGGACACCCAGTACTACACCGTGGCCACCGCCCCCGACGGCCGGCTCCTGGTCGTCGGCGCGGGCGAGGGCACCTCACCGCACACCGACCTGTGGACCGCCGACCTGACCGCGACCGCCCCCGACCGGCCCGGACTGCGCCGCCTCCAGCACGGCGACGACGGCCGCACCTCGGTCCGCCTCAGGCCCGGCCGGGGGCCGCTGCTGCTGCGCACGACAGCCGGCGCCCCGCGCGGCCGGATCGCCGCGGCCGCGCGCGACGCCACGGATCCCGGCCAGTGGCGCACCCTGGTCGCCGAGCAACCCGGCACCGTGCTGCAGGACTTCGCGGTCCTGGACGGCCCGGCACTGGACCGTCCCCTGCTGGCGGTCGTACGAACCCGGCACGCCGTCGGCGAGTTGACCCTGCACGACGCCCGGAACGGCGCCCGGACCGGAACCGTACCCCTGCCCGGACAGGGCACGGTCACCAACCTGACAGCACGTCAAGAAGCGGGACACGAGCTGTGGTTCGCGTACACCGACCACGTCACGCCCGCCGTCGTCCTGCACTACGACGCCGTCACCGGGCGCCTGCGTCCCTGGCCCGGCGGTTCTCCATCGACGGCGCCCGCCGAGGACGTGAAGGTCACCCAGGAGGTCCTGCGCTCCCGCGACGGCACCGAGGTGCGCCTGTTCGTCATGTCTCCCACGGGACGCCCCGACACACCCCGCCCCACCGTCGTCACCGGCTACGGCGGCTTCGGCGCCTCGATGACCCCCGGCTTCACCCCGCAGGCCGTGCCCTGGGTCCGCGCGGGCGGTGTGTACGCGGTGGCCTGCGTGCGCGGCGGGGGAGAGGAGGGCGAGGAGTGGCACCGGGCCGGACGCCGTGAGCACAAGCACAACACCTTCGACGACTTCGACGCCGCGGCGGACCACCTGCTCCGTGCCGGATGGGCCGCACCCGGCCGGCTCGGCGTCCTCGGCAGCTCCAACGGCGGCCTGCTGGCCGCGGCCGCGCTGACCCGGAGGCCGGAGACCTACGCCGCCGTCGTGTGCGCGGCCCCTCTGCTCGACATGGTCCGCTACGAGCTGTCGGGAATGGGTGCGAGCTGGCGCGACGAGTACGGCAGCGCGGCGGACCCCGCACAGTTCGCGCGGCTGCTCTCGTACTCGCCCTACCATCAGGTGCGTCAGGGCGCGCGCTACCCGGCCGTGCTGCTGGCCGTCTTCGACGGGGACACCCGCGTCGACCCCGCGCACGCCCGGAAGATGTGCGCCGCACTCCAGTGGGCCGGCACGGGTGACGGGCCGGTCGTGCTGCGCACCGAGCGCGGTGTCGGACACGGCGCGCGCGGCGCCTCGCGCAGCGCACGCCTCTACGCGGACGTCATGGCCTTCCTCGCCCACCACCTGGGCCTTCTCCTGCCCAAGGACGGCTGACATGAAGGTGCTCCTGTGCCCGCTGAACGACCCGGGCTACCTCTATCCCGCCCTCGCCGTCGGCGCCGAACTGCGCCGCCGCGCCCACACCGTGCACGTCCTCGCCGGGCCGCGAGCCGCACCGGCGGCCACCGCCGCGGGCCTGGAGACGGTGGCCGTCGCGGACGCCACGGCACTGTCGGTGTCCCACTGGACGGTCCGCGGGCCCGAGCAGTACACCGAGGTGGCGTGGGCGGTCCGGCAGACGCGGCCCGACGTCCTGGTCACCTCCGTGCTCTGCCACGGCGCCCTGGTGGCCGCCGAGGCCGCCGGCCTGCCGGTGGTCGTCCTCGGTCTGGCGGCGCACCTGTGGCCCTATCGCCCCGAGACCGACGCGGCCGACGCTGCCGACGCGCACGACCGCACCTGGCGGCTGACGGAGACCCTGAAGCATTACGGGGCGGTACGGGAGGCGGCCGGCCTCGCCCCACGGCGCGACCGGTTCCCCGACACCCCCTTGCTCGGCACGGCCTTCCTGCTGCGCGGGCACCCCGCCCTGGAACCACCCGGTGCCGAACTGCCCCCGGCCGTACGCCATGTCGGCCCCTGCTGGTGGGAGCCGGAACCTCCGGCGGCCGAACCGTTGCCGGATTCCAAGCCCCTGGCGTACGTCCATCTCGGCCGGACCTTCGGCGGCGCCTCCCTCTGGCCGCGCCTCAACGCCGCCTTCACCTCCGGCACCCACCGGGCCGTCGTGGAACTGGGACGGTCCGGCGACCCGGAGGCGGCCGCGGGCGCCGACCTGATCGTCGGCCGCCGCCCCTGGATGGGACCACTCGTCGACCGGGCCGACCTCGTTCTGACCAACGCGACGTCCGCGCCCGTCCTCGCCGCACTCCTGCGCGGCAAGCCGCTGCTCGTCGCCCCCAACGGGTCCGAGCAGCAGGTTCTCGCCGCCGGCTGTCTGCGCGCCGGCGTCGCCCGCAGGCTGCCGGAGCCCGGCGCCTCCGCCGCCGACCTGCGCTCCGCGGTCGAGGAGACCGCCCACGATCCCGAACTCCGGGCGCGCGCCGAAGAGATCGCCGCCCTGCTCGCCGCCGGCAAGAGCGAGACCCGCGCCGCCGACACCGTGGAATCGGCGTCGCGCTGACCTGACGGACGCCGTCCGCCCGACCCGGCCGAGTCCCGCCCGGGCACGGATCGACGCCGGTTGCCCTCCGGCCAGGTGAACGGGCATTTGCCGAGGGCGACTTGGGTGGGCTCGCTCCGTTCCCGGCGTGCTCGGCGTCAGTCGACGTGTCCTGCCCCGTAGCCAAGGGAGTCGGCCTTCGCCGGACAGTCGCCACGCGATCCGGGTGGGCCGTGCCGGGTGTCCGTCGACGCCTCTTGCCCTCCAGGCCGGAGAGGTGGCTCCCGTCCAACGGCCGTCACCCGGACCGATGTGGCCAACTCCGTTGTCAGCGGGCCGATATCGCTTGGTCCCGGCGCCCGTAGCCGGCGCCGTACGAACCCTGCGGTGGGGCACTCGGGATCGCCGCGATCGCCGTCCCCTGGGCCGCGTCCCCCGGGAATCGGCTCGCCCGGGGAGCACGACGCGGCGCCCCGGGCGGGCGACCGCGGGCTTCCCCGAGCCCGAGCCCGAGGCCGTGGCTCCCGCCGGCCGGCGAGGAGTCGGGGCTGCCCGGAAGTGCGGCAGCCCCAGGTGTCAGCCCTCGTGCGTCGCCTGGGGCGGTACTCCGTCGAGGAGCACGTCCCGTAGCGCGGCGAGGAGTTCCAGGCCCCGGGCGCGGACCGCCGACGGTGTCTCCTCGTGGCGGCGGTCGGCGATGACCGCGAGAGCCGCCGCGGCCTGGCGGGCGAAGAGCGCGAGGAGGTCGAGTTCGGAGAGGCTGGAGCGGGACTGCTCGGCGGGGTCGAGCACTTCGAGGACGCCGAGCACCCGGTCGTGATGGGCGAGCGGCGCGGCCATCAGCGCGTCCGGCACGTACCCGGTCGACTTGGCGACGTCCCGGGCGAACATGCCCTGTTCACGGAGGTCGTCCGCGATCATGGGCTCGCCCGAGACGAGAACCCAGCCGGCGAGACCCCGGTCGGCGGGGAACCGCGAGCCCACGAGGGACTCCTCGCCCTCGCCGGCCACGGCCTGGAAGACGAGTTCGTCGGCGTCCCGGTCGTGCAGCAGGACGGAACTGGCCGCGGCGCCGAAGATCGCTCGCGCGGTGTCGACGACGGACTGCAGCAGATCGTGCTCCGCGCTGCCGGGGCGGGTGGCGGGGTCCACGCCTGCGGCGGGGACGAGGCCGGGGGACTGGCTCATGATTCACCTCGGGTTCCTGGTTCGCCGATGCGCACGTTCGCGGCGGAGAGGTAGAGCGCGTGCTTGATCTGAAAAGGTGTCAGCTTCGGGCGGGTGCCGAGCAGGCGTGCGCACATTCCGCTGATGAAGGGGGTGGCGAAGCTGTTGCCCGTGGTGCGGATGGTCCTGCCGCCCGTCCAGGCCACCTGCACGTTCTGGCCGGGTGCGAAGAACTCCACCGGCGGAGCCGGGTTGTAGAGGAAGAGCCCGGAGTCGTCCTCGCGGTGCGTGCCGACCGAGATGACCGACGAGAACCGCCAGGGGAAGCTCTCCACCGGGGTGTTGTGGGCGGATGCCACCAGCGTGGTGCCGGTGAAGAACGCCTGGTCGGCCAGGGACCGCAGGGTCTCCAGGAACTTCGGACGGGTCGTGGACAGACTGAGGTTGACCACGTCGAATCCCTGGTCGACGGCCCACCGCAGCCCGGTGAGCAGGGCCTCCCCGCTCCCGGTGAAGCCCTCGCCGAGCACCCGCACGCTGTACAACTCGCAGTCCGGTGCCACGCGCCGGACGATGCCCGCGCACGCCGTTCCGTGCCCGCAGCCGTCTCCGGCGCCGTCGGGCAGCGGTCCGCTGTCGACGACGCGAAGGGTGCCGTCGGGGGCGGGCGCCACCTCGTAGGACCCCTGGACGGCGCCGACCGAGGGATGGCCGCACTCCACCCCGGTGTCGACCACGCAGACGCGCACCCCACCGCCGTCCGACCACGCCGAGGGGTCGGCGGGCAGGTCGGGCACCGTGTCGGCGAGCATCGTGAGGTCCTCGGGAGAGCGGTCACGCAGGCTCCAGGTGAGCCCTCCTGCCGTTCCTGTGGTCATCCGGTCCTGCCTTCCCGTCCGGCCGGGCGGTCCGCGCCCCGGGCCGTGGCCGTCATCTCGTCGGCGAACGCGGACGCGCGGTCCGTGCCCGGCCGGTGCCCCTTGGCGGCGAAGTGCCCCAGAGCCGTACGTGCCTCCCGCGCCGCGTCCGCGGACAGCCCGAGGGTGCGTAGCGTGTGGGCGAGGTCGAGGGCCGCGGTGCCCCGGACGACCGGGGAGTCCGTGGCGCCCGCCGCGGCGACGGCCCGGTCCGCGCAGACGCGCGCGAGGTCCGGGTCCCCGGCGAGTGCCAGGGCGCGGCCCCGCAGCGCGTACGCGTCGGCGGACTCGGCCGGAGGCAGGTCGGCCCGTTCCGGGTCCGGCAGAGCCAGCGCCTCGGCGGGGTCCCCGCGGTCCAGCAGGATGCGCGCCCGCTCCCGGGCGATGCCGGGCAGGGCGCCCGCGGCGCCGAGTTCACGGCCGGCGCGCGCCGCCTCCTCCAGCAGGGCGAGCCGTCGCACGGGCGTACCGGTCGCGGCCTCGATCTCCGCGGCGAAAAGGGGGACGAAGAGCGCGCTCTCCGCGTAGCCGAGGCCGCGGGCGAGGCGCGCCGCCTCGGCCAGCCGCTCGTGCGCCTCCTCGTGCCTGCCGTGCAGCGCGAGGAGCACGGCCAACGGGCAGCCCAGCGTGGCCCGTACGGTGGGACGGCCCGCGCCGTGGGCCGTCAGCAGTTCCTCGCAGCGCTCGACGGCCCGCGCGACCGGGGTGGGGCCGCGCCACAGCGAGATGCCCACGGCGCCGAGCGCCAGCGCCCGTTCGGGTTCGGCGTCCGCACGGTCGGCGTGGTCCAGGGCCCGCCGGAGCAACTCCTCGGCCTCGGCGTGCAGTCCGCGACGCTGACGGTCCTGGGCGACACGGACACAGGCACGCGCGATGCCCTGGTCGTCACCCGCTCCGGTGAACAGCGGGAGCGCGGCCTCGGCCACCTCGGCGGCGGACCCGTGCCGGGGGTCGAGCGCGGTCAGCGCCAGCCGGGCGTGGGTGGCGCCCAGCAGGTCACCGGTCCGGTCCGCCGCGTCGAGCGCGTCGGCCAGCAGCTGTCGGCCCCGCTCCGGTTCGCCGCGGGCGACCTTCGTCTCGCCGAGCCGTCGGGCGGCCTCACCGGTGAAGTGGTCCCCGGGAGCGGCCAGTTCCAGCGCCTGGGTGAGGAGGTCGTCGGCCCACGGCAGGTCGGAACGCGCCAGGGCGGCCGCACCGGCCCGGGTGAGCAGTTGGGCGGCACGCGCCCGCAACGCGTCGGAGTCGCCGTCGTGGACGCCCAGCTCGGTGAGCAGACGGTGGGCGCGGGCCAGATGGGAGCCGACGGCGGCGTCACCCGCGTCGTGGCGGACGAGGACCCGGGCGGCGTGCTCGTGACGCCGGGCGCGCACCTTCTTGGCCATCCCCCGGTAGGCGGTCTCCTGCACCAGGGCGCTGCCGAACCGGAGCAGCGAACTCGTGGACAGGGTGCGGCCGGCGGCCTCGATGAGCCGCCGTCGTACGAGACCGCGCAGCAGACCGCCGGGGGAGTCCGCCGGCCCATCGGGTTCCTCGGAGCCGGCGAGTTCGGTCAGGTCGGCGCGCTGGAACTCCCGTCCGAGGACGGCGGCCACCTGGAGCAGGGTCCGCTCCTCGGGCGGCAGTGCGTCGATGCGGGCGCCGAGCAGGGCGTGCACGGTCAGGGGCAGGTCGTCGCACTCGGCCGCCATGGCCGTCAGATGCTCCAGGTACAGCGGATTGCCCTCGGCGCGGTCGAGCGCGCCCTCCAGTACGCCCTGCCGGTGGGCGGCCACCTCGACCAGCTCGTCGGCGAGAGCGGCGGCCTCCTCCCGGGTGAGCGGGGTGAGCAGCAGCGAAGCGGACCGCATCCGGCCGCTGCCCCAGCCGGGACGGGTCTCCAGCAACTCCGGGCGTGCGACGCACACCAGGGCCACGGGGGAGCGGTCGAGCTCGTCCAGCAACCGGTCCGCCATGTCGAGCAGCGGCCCGGACGCCCAGTGGCAGTCGTCGAGCACCACGACCACCGGCCGCTCACGGGACAGCGCGTCCAGGAGACAGGCCAGCGCCATGAGGGTGTCGTCCGCCGAGGGACTGGGTGTGCCGTCCGCGAGCAGCCCGTTTCGCAGCAGGCGCAGTGCCTGCTCCGCCTCCGTCCGCTCGGGGGCCGGCAGCGCGGTGAGGGCGGCGTCCTCCCCGACGGCCGCGAGGACCTGGCGTACCGCCTCGGCGAGCGGCGACAGCGAACCCGTCTCGCCGTAGGGCCGGCACCGGCCCTCGCCGTAGGCCGGGCAGTCCCGCAGCCACTCGCGCAGCAGGCGCGTCTTGCCGAGGCCCGCCTCGCCGTAGACGGTCACCAGGTGCGAGCGCGGGTCCGTCTCCAACTTACGCAAGAGCAAACGCAGTTCGGCCATCTCCTGCGCGCGGCCGATGAAGGGCGTGTCGAAGCGGCGTACCCGCTCCGGGTCGTCCTCGTGCAGGGCGACCAGACGGTGGGCAGGGACGGGGACACCGACTCCCTTGAGGGACAGCGCCCCCGCGGACTCGGTGACCGCGGAGGGGCCGGCGGCGTGCAGCGTGGCCGGGCCGATGAGGATGTCCCCCGCCCCGGCGTGCTGTTCGAGCCGGGCGCCGATGTTGACGACCTCGCCGGACACCAGGGCCTGCCGGGCGGCGGGGTCCACGCTGACCACCACCTCACCGGTGTTCACACCGATCCGGACGGCGAGCCGTACACCGTGCTCCCGCTCCAGCTCGGCGTTGAGTCCGTCGAGCCCGGTGACCATGCCGCGCGCGGCGGCGAGCGCCCGGTGCGCGTCGTCCTCGTGGCGCACGGGAACCCCGAACACCGCCATCACGGCGTCGCCGATGAACTTCTCGACGGTGCCGCCGTGTTCCTCGATCCGCGCCCGCATCAGCGCGAAGTACCGGAGTGTCACCGTGCGCAGGGTCTCCGGGTCGAGGCGCCCGGACAGGGCCGTCGAACCGACGAGGTCGCAGAAGAGCACGGTCACCACCCGGCGCTCCTCGGCGGTGGCGGTGTCGCCCGCGGCCACGCACGCGGTCCCGCACCGGGGACAGAACGCGGCTCCCTCCGGAGGGGGTTCGGGGCACCGGGGGCACTTCACGCGCGCGCCGTCGGTCATCAGAACAGCGCTCCGCCGGCGATCTCGCTGTGCGCCTGCACCTCCGGCTCGGCCGCGTCCAGCCGCTCCTTCAGGCCCAGCAGCAGGGTCAGTTCCTCCGTGCTGAGATCCCCGAGCACCTCCCGCTGCTCGGGGGAGAGGCTGTGCAGCGGGAACCCGGCGTCCTCCAGCGCGCGGAGGCGGTCGCGATCGGGTACGGGGTCATTCATGGGCGCTCTCCCATCCGGTTGGTGCCGCGGCGATGCGGTCGAACAGCTCGGCGAGGGAGGCGACCGTGTGCAGGGCGCTCACGGCGACCAGGGAACGCTGGCCGGCGTCCAGCGGCAGTTCGTCGATCAGCCGGTCCAGGTCCGCGCTGTGCCCGTCGTCGAGGTCCGCGTGGAGGCGTACGGTCGCGAAGGCGGCCTCCGGCAGCCCGGTCTCCCGTGACAGTCGGTCGGCCAGACCCGGGGCGGGCGCGTTCCCCTCCAGCACCGCGATGTAGCCGAGGAGGGCCACCGGATGGCAGTGCTCGATCCAGTAGTGCTGCGCCCCCACCAGGGCGGCCACATGGGCGGGCGGGACGGCGTCGGTCAGCTCGCCCGGGGCCGCCCCGGTCACCGCGGCGTCGGCGAGCAGCCACTCGTCGTGGCCCCGTTCCTCCTCGGCGTGCGCCCGCAGATACCGGGCGAGCGGCCGGGCCACCGGGTCCCGCGGGAGCGCCTCGCACCGTGCGGCGGCCCGCTCCATCAGCGGGACGGAGGCGCGGATCACCTGGTGCATGGCCCGCAGGTAGCGCCGGTAGCGGTCGGCGAGCCCCGGTCCGGAGCGCCACATGCGGGCGGCCGAGGTCCACAGGACGGGCTGTACGAGGGACAGTTCGAGTCGCAGGCTCGCGACGGCCGACGGGCTCACGCGGGAACCTCCTCGTCGCCGACACCGCCGACACCGCCGCCGCCGACGCCGCCGATTCCGGCGACTCCGCTCAGGCCGTCTGCCTCACCGGCATCTGCGGCACCACCCGCACCGCCGAGCAGTACGAGCGGCGCGTACCGGTCGCTCCCGTAGCGTCGCAGCAGCGTGGCGGCCCCCGCGTCGCGCTGGAGCCGGGCACCGAGCACGTCCATCGCGCCCGCCGCCGGACGCGAACCGGACCGCTCGGCCGCCTTCAGCGCCGCGGGCCGCCGGGCCAGACCACGGCAGTCCGCGCACGACCCGACCCCCGCGGTACGGACGGTGCGCAGCACGGGCGACTCCTGGCAGCGGCGCCGTACGGCGGCCCAGTCGTCCTCCGCGATGTGCCCGAGCCGCAGGTGGTCGGGAACCGGGCGGGCGTCGACCACCAGCTGGTTGCAGCAGGCCGCGACGGTGCCGTCGAAGGCCACCACCGGCCAGGCCGCCATCGCGCACGGCGCCGGCGGTACGTCGGAGAGACCCTCCCGTGCCGCGTCCCGGAGCGGGATCGTGCGCGCCGTCGCCCAGCCCGCCGCCCGTCCCACCGGCCGGATGTGATTGACCAGAACCGCCGCCTGGTCCCGGAATTCGCTGCGAATGGAGCTGGTGACGTCGGCGAGATACGCGTCGTCCGCCGCGGTGCCCGCCACATGGAAACTCACGTCGATTCCGGTTTCCATGATGTGGTGCATCGCGCGAAATACCGCCGCGCGCGGAACTTCACGTTCGTGGAACACGTCGATGCTCGCCGAGAAATGGGCGACGTCCCGCAGCGCGCGCAGGATGCGGTCGGGCACCCGGCCCTCGCTCGCGAAGAACATGCCGCTGAGGACCGACGTCCGCGTTCCGGCCGCCGAGGCGAGCGCCGCGAGGTCCGCCACGAGCGCGGGCCGCAACAGCGGCTCACCGCCCGTGAGCATGAGGACCTCCGGACGGTCCGCGGGGGTGAAGCCGGCGACGAAGCGGCGTAACGCCCCGCCCGGTGTGTCCTCGCCGCGCGGCCCCGAGGAGGTGGAGCAGTGGGCGCAGCTCAGCGGGCAGCGCCTGGTGAGGGTGGCGAGCAGCCCGGCCGCGGGTACCGGACGTAGCTCGATGATCTCCGCCAGCCGCATCTCGTCACCTCCGTCGGTCACCGGGACGTGCGGCCCCACCGTGCGGGACGCCGGTTCGGTCGCGGTTGGCGGCCGGTTCGGGGCCGGTACGCGGCGCAGCGCCGACAGCCGCGATCCGGAGGGCACTTCCGTGCGTCGATTCGCCGTACTTCGTCCGTCTGTTCACCCTTTATCCCGGCGGGTCTGTTGCTGCATGCACCTTGAGCCATCCTCGAGTCCATGGCCCCGGCACCGGCTTGTGCGCATGCTGTGAAGGCCGAAGGAATTGCACCGAATTCCCGACGTGTTCACGGCTCCTCGCGGATTCCCTCACCCCCTGCCGCTCCTCGGAGGCTTTCGTGTACGGAATGTTTTCCCTCGCCCAGAACCCCGACGACACCGGTTGGGGAAGGGGCTGAGGGGGAGATGGTCGATTCGCTCACGGAAAGCCGCGGCGCTGATTCGGTTCCCGGAATTCCACGAGAGCCCGCCGGTGAGATCGGCGGTGCCGAAGCCGCCGCTCCCCTGCGACTGACCCTCCTCGGCCCGCTGCGGGCCTTCCGCGACGGACTGCCCCTGGAGCTCGGGCCGTTGAAGCAGCGCCTCGTCCTCGCGGTCCTGCTCACCCGCCCCAACACGCCGGTGTCACTGGAGGAACTGACCGACGCCGTCTGGCCGGACGACCCGCCCCGCACGGCCCGCAAGAACCTCCAGGTGTACGTGTCGACCCTGCGCCGGGTGCTCGACCCCGACGACCTGGGCCGGCTGCGCCACGGACCCGGCGGCTACGTCCTGCACCTCACTCCGCAGGAGTGCGACACCCTGCGCTTCGACGAACTGGCCCGGCACGGCGACGCCGAGATGCGCGCCGGCGCGTCGAGTCGCGCCGCCCGCACGTACCGCCAGGCCCTGGACCTGTGGCGGCACGACCCCTTCAGCGACCTGGTGGCCCGGGCCGACGTACTGCGCGCCGCGGTCGAACGCCGCCATGCCCGGCGGCTGGCCGTCTACGAGGCCTGGGCGGAGGCGCAGCTGGAGATCGGCGACCCGGGCCCGGTCGCGGACACCGTGGACGAGATGGTGAGCCGCCATCCCCTGCGGGAGAGGCTGCGCGCAGTCCAGCTCATCGCGCTGCACCAGGTCGGCCGCAGGACGGAGGCGCTGGCCGCCTACGACGACTGCCGGCAGCTCCTGTCCAGGGAACTGGGCCTGGAACCCGGTGCCGCCCTGCAGAGCGCCTACCGCTCCCTGCTGGTCGACCTGGCCCCGCCCCGGCCGCGCGGCGCTCCCACCGGGTCGCGGCTGCTCCCCCCGGACCTCGCCGACTTCACCGGACGCACCCAGGAACTGGACGCCGTCAGCGCGCAGTTGGCCACCGAGGGCGGCCCCCCGGTCCTGGTGACCGGCGCGGCCGGCGCCGGCAAGACCGCCTTCGCCGTGCACGTCGCGCACCGCCTCGCCGCGCGCTACCCCGACGGCGTGGTCGCCACCCGGCTGTGCGCCGAGGACGGCTCCCCGCGCCCCTGGGCGTCGGTCCTGGCGGAGCTGGCCCGCTCCCTCGGCTGCACGGAGCGGCTGCCCGCAGGCCGGGAGGAGGCCGCCACCGTCTGGCGGTCCTGGCTGTCGGGGCGCCGGATCCTGCTGCTCCTGGACGACGCACCCGACGCCGCAGCCCTCGGCCCGCTGCTGCCCCCGTCCGGCACCACGGCCGCGCTGGTCACCTCCCGCAGCCGGCTGCCCTGTCTGGAGTCCGCACACCGGGTCGAACTCCCTCCCCTGTCATCCGAGGAGGCCCTGGACCTGCTCGGCGGCATCATCGGGCGCCCCCGGCTGACCGCCGAACACGCCGCCGCCGCACGGGTCGCCGCCGCCACGGGGCACCTTCCGTTCGCCCTGCGCGCCGCCGGGAACCGCCTGTCCGTGCTGCGCCACATGCCGCTCGGCCAGTACGCGGATCGTCTCGAACATCCGCTGGAGGCGTTGGACGAACTCGCGTCGGGCGGCCTCGGGGTCCGCGCCCGTCTCGCCGGGGCGTGGGCCCGGCTGCCCGCCCCCGCCCGCGACTCCCTCAACGCACTGGCCGCGCTGCCGGGTTCCTCCTTCACCCTCCCCGCCGCCGCCCGCGCCCTGGGTCGGGACGGGCGGGACGCGCAGCGCGCCCTGGAGGAACTGATCGACGTCGGCGTCCTCCCGCCGCCGTCCCCGCCCGAGGTCACCGCGCACCTCGCCGCGCTCCCGGACGCGGTGCGCTACGAACTGCCCTGGCTGACACTCCTGTTCGCGCGCGAACAGGCCGCCGTGCCGGGAGACCGGTGCTAGGCGCTCCCCGCGCGGCCGAGGGAGGGGGATCAGCTCCGTGGCCACGGCCGCGCGCGGATGCCTCGTCGGCCCGGGCCCACGGGGGAGGCGCTCCGCGCAGGGCGGGTGCGGCGCTCTCCCGCGGCGCGGCGGCGGAGGGCGCCGTCGGGTCGGGAGCGCGAACTGCCCCGTACCAAGCATGAGAGGGCACCGGGCGCTCCCAGCCGCCACCTCGCCCCGGGAGCACGCTCCGGTGTCACGGCGGCCACGCCGCGTCCCGTCGGGACCGGGGCCCTGGCCGCCTCCTCGGGCCGGCCGGGCTCCCGTCGAGGGCGTCTCGCCAACGGCTCGGGGCCGCGCCGGAAGGAAGGGACCCGGGCGGGCCGCGTCCGGTCCGACACGGTCGGCGCACGGACGCCGAAGGCTCGCTCCGGCGAGGTTCTCAGGTCCCGCCCGTGGCCGCCGAGGCCGGACCGGAGGACTGTACGCGGGCCAGGTACCCGGCCTGGAAGCGGCTGGCCGCGCCGAGTTGTTCCATGATCTCGGCGATGTGCTTGCGGCAGGTGCGCAGCGACATTCCCAGCCGCCGGGCCACCATCTCGTCCTTCATGCCCTCGGCCAGCAGCCGCACGATCGCCTGCTTCACCTCGTCCCGCGCCGAACTCTCCGTCCAGGCCGGGTGGTAGGGCTCGGCAAGCGACCAGGCGTGGTCGAAGGTCGCGCAGAGATAGGAGACCGTGGACGGCTCCTGGATGACGATGGCCGCGTCCAGGTCGTCCTGGTGCGGGATGAACACCGTCTCCGCGTCGAAGGCGACCATGCGCCCGAACAGCTCGCTCAGCGTCCTGATCTCGGCGCCCTCGTCCGTCATCCGCCGCGCGTACTCCTGCGTGGGCAGGTGGTAGCGGGCCGTGTGCTGGTACAGCGTGCGCATGCGCACGCCGCGTCGCAGCATGTCGCGGTCCTGCACGAACGCCTGCTCCAGCAGCGCCGGGGAGCGGCCGCCGCCGGGGTGGCACGTGCGGACCTCCTGACGGCACCGCATGGTCGCCTCGGTGATCATCCCCACGACGGTCTTCAGGTCGGTGACCTCCGTCAGTGGCGCCCGTCCCCGCCACTGCCGTCTGCCCTCCGCGTAGAAGGGCGCCAGGACGGACAGTTCGGCCCGCAGCCGGTCGATCTCGGCGAGCTGCCGGCGCAGCCCGGCCTCCCTCGGCGCGACCAGTGCGGCGAGCGCCTCGTCGGGCGCCACCGCGACCAACTCCTCGGGGTTCCCCGGGAGGTGGCGCAGCAGCAACAATTCGGTCAGCGTCGTCACCGCCGACGCCGTGCGGGTCTCCGGCAACCCCAGAGTCGCGCCCAGCGTCCTCGCGTCGCACGATCCCTGGTCGCTCACCCACCGGAACACCCGGACGGCGTCCTCGGACAACTGCGCCTCGTGCGACGCCCACCCGGCCGCCGTACGCAGGCCCGGTATCTCGCCGTCCTCACCGATGCCGCCCACCCAACCCCCCTCATCAGCCAGATGACCCCGACAGCCCCTGTCATGTTCATTGTTCAGATCTGCGATGGATTTTCCCAGACCCTCTCGGAAGGAATCGCCGTGAAGCGGAACAAAACCGTATTCGTCCTGTTCCTCGAACGTCTGGCCCTCCTCGGCGGCCTGACACGCGCCGGCCGACGCCGGGCCGGGTCCCACGGAGCCACGGCCCGCGAGGTCCTCGACCAGCCACCGCGGCCCGTGCGCGACAGCGACGGCGACGCGCCGACCGTCCCCACACCGCACTGGTGACCGCCCGGCGACGACGGAGCCCCACGGACGCCCGCCCCACACGCCGGCCAAGAGGGCCGCCCGGCCCACGACCGGACGACCCTCGACAAGATCTTCAGCGGCGCCCTAGCCCATCAGCTTGCGGATCTCGGTGATGAGACCAACGAGGGCCTCACGCTCGGGGACGGTCGTCTCCGGGTGCCACAGGTCCACGAGGAGACAGGTACGCGGCCGGGTGCCGTTGTTCCACGCCTCGTGCACGAAGGAGTAGTCGAAGAGCAGGCACTCGCCCTCCTGCCAGCGCCGCGTCTCGTCGGCGACCGTGATGCCGCACCCCTCGGGGATGTCGACCGCGAGGTGCAGATTGATGCTGAAGTTCCACAGGTCGCAGTGCGGGGCGATCGAGGCGCCGGGAAGCAGCGTCGAGAAGTGGCTCTCCAGGAGGGGGCAGAGCTTGCCCTGATCGATGACCTCGCGGGTGAGGACCGTGTACGCGGTGGGCACCAGAGCGGCCGAGGACTCGACCGGCCCGCCGTCCCGGAAGAGGTACAGCGCCTGCCAGTTCTCCTGGCGGCTCAGATAGTGCTCGTAGTCGGAGAAGGCGCTCTTGCGATCGGACCACGCGTCCGCGAGCTCCCGCTTGATGGCGCCGTGTCCGGCTTCGAAGGCGCGGACGACGGGTTCGATCTCGGGGTGCTCGTAGGGATCGTGCCAGGGCGTCGGTGAAATCCCCGGCATGACCCACTTGGCGTCCTTCTGCAGCGGATGGCGCTCCTGCCGCTTGGCGTACACCATCTCCTCGACGCGGGTGACGGAGCGGGCTCCGTGCCGGTCCTTCACGTCCTGGAAGATCTGATCTATTTCCGGTGTCATGTCTCGCTCTCTCTGGCCACGCATGCCTGCTCGGCGTGCTCGTGCGGGGTGAGAAGGTGTGGGGGTCGGCGAAGTCCGGATCGCGGCGCGGCGGCCGAGTGCTCCAGAAGAGGGCGGAAGCGCCGATGCCGTGCTCCGCGCCGACCGGTCCGTCACCAGGACGGTCATCTGGCCACGACTTCGCCTCGCTTCACGGGAGTTGCTCGCTGCTGGACGGCAAGGCGGTCGATCAGGGTGAGCCCGGGGGCCGTCAGCACCGTGGTGACCAGCGTCATCACCACCAGCAGGGCGAACACGGTCGGGGTGATGATCTTGAGATCCAGTCCGACGCCGAGCACCACGAGCTCCGTCAGCCCCCGGCAGTTCATCAGGGCGCCGAGTGAGAGCGACTCCTGCCAACCCAGCCCGGTGAGCCGGGCCGCACCCGTGCTCCCCGCCCACTTGGTGACGGTCGCGACGGCGATGATGAGGGCGCACCAGCCCCACAGGGCCGGGTCCGCGCCGATCAGTCGGAAGTCGGTCTGCAGTCCGGAGTAGGTGAAGAACAACGGCAGCAGAAGCACCACGGTGACGCCTCGCACCTGTTCCACGGCCGCCGTCTGTGCCGCACCGCGCGGCACGGTGACGCCGAACAGGAAGGCCCCGAAGATCGGGTGGATGCCGATCCAGTCCGTGGCGAACGATGCCAGCAGGATTCCCGCGAGGAGCACGAGCAGGAGTGATGTTCCTCCGTCCAGCCGATCCGCGTGACGCTCGGCCAGCCGTGCCAGCAAGGGACGCAGTCCGTACATCATCACCGAGATGAACACAGCGGTCAGGACGACAGTGGTGAGGACCGAGGTCCAGGAGGTGCCCCGTCCCAGCGCTGTCGCCAGGGCGAGCAGGCACCAGGCGGTGATGTCGTCGACGGCCGCGCACGTGAGGGCGAGCGCGCCGACAGGGGTGCGGTCGATCCGCCGGTCCGTGAGAATCCGTGCGAGCACCGGGAACGCGGTGATGCTCATGGACACGGCGATGAAGAGCGCGAAGGCCGGGAACCCGATACCGCGGTCCGCGAAGCGCCCGTACATCACGAACGCGAGGAGAACCCCGCCGATCATGGGCACGGCCACGCTCACATGGCTGACGAACGCCGCGACCTTGCCGCGACTGCGGACGTGCCCCACGTTCAACTCGTAACCGACCAGGAACATGAAGAGGACCAGGCCGACCTGGGCCAGTGCGTTGATCACGGGCAGCAGGTCCGCGGGAAAGAGCCACTCTTGCCCGGAGGGCCAGACGGCTCCGAGCAGGGAAGGGCCCAGCGCTATGCCGGTCAGGATCTCACCGATCACCGGAGGCTGCCCCAACCGCCGGCAGAGACGGCCCGCGATATGGCAGCAGGCCATGATCAGGGCAAGTACCAGGAAAAGATGGGAGAGTCGAGATACGGCCGGTAGGCCCATGGCGAGCTCGGTCATCATCGGCGAAACACCATTTCTCTGAGTTGGCGAATGTGTCGGCGCGAACCGCAGGAGGGTCCGCATCCACCCTTGAATGCCTACCGTTCGCTCGCCCGGGCGATGCCCTGCCATATGTCGGCCAGCGAGTCCGGGCGAGCCATTTCCGCATGACTGCAGGCGATGCGCACGACCTCGAGTCGCCCTGCTACGTGCGCGCTCCACACCGTCGCGGCGGACGCGTCCGTGGGCCTTCCATGGCCGGCCTCGTAGAACTGGACATCCCCGTCGAACTCGCCGGGAACGTGCTGCGTCATGATCCGGTGGTTGTTCCTGTATATCGCGGCGATCTCCGCGAGATGCCGCTCGGCGAGTTCGGTGAACATGCTGCGGTCCCGGCGCAGCGCCGCCACGATCCCCGTCATCGTGAGTGGCTCCTCACCGTCCTCGGCCCGCACTCCGAAGAATTCGGCGAGTCCCGCCGCTACTTCCTCCTCCGTTATCGGGAGTGACGTCGCGGTCTCGTGTGCGGGGTAGGAGTCCAGCAGTGCGAGGGTCTCCACCTGCTCGCCCTGTGCCCGTAGCTGGACGGACATCTCGTGGGCGACGACACCGCCGAAGGACCAGCCCATCAGGTGGTACGGACCCGATTCCTGTACAGCGCGGATCTGCCGGACGTAGTCGGCCGCCATCTCCCGTATCGAATCCGGAAGTGCGTCCTTGCCGTCCAGACCTCGCGCCTGGAGGGCGTAGACGGAGTGTTCCGGCGAGGCGATTCCGGCCAACGGCGCATAGCACCAGCCGATTCCGCTCACCGGGTGGACACAGAAGACGGCCGAGCTGCCACCGCGGTCCTTGATGGGCAGGAGCACGTCGAACGCCTCCCCGGCCGAAGACCGGCCCAGCTGTTCGGCAAGGGTGGCAACGGTGGGCGCGGCGAAGAGAGCCCGGATGGCCAGCCCGTCGCCAAGGACGTCCCGGATACGGCTGATCAGCTGAACCGCCAGCAGGGAGTGGCCGCCCAACTCGAAGAAGTTGTCGTCGATTCCGACCGCGGGCACGCCCAGGATCTCCGCGAACAGCCCGCACAGGATTTCCTCCCGCGGGTTCCGCGGACCGCGCCCGGCCGCGTCCGCCGCGAACACGGGAGCCGGCAGCGCGCGTCGATTCAGTTTGCCGTTGGTGGTCAGCGGGAGCCGGTCGAGCACCACGAACGCGGAGGGAACCATGTACTCCGGCAGCAGACCCGCCACATGCGCACGCAGGGCCTCGGTGTCCACCGTGTCGGTGCCGCCCTCGGGAACCACATAGGCCACGAGGCGCTTGTCGCCCGGCTGGTCCTCACGAGCCACGACCGCGACCTGCGCCAGCCCGGCGAAGCGGCTCAACACTGTCTCGATCTCGCCGAGTTCGATGCGGAAGCCGCGGATCTTGACCTGGTCGTCGACCCGGCCCAGGAACTCCAGCAGCCCTTCACGGGACCAGCGGGCCACGTCGCCCGTGCGGTACATACGGCTGCCGGCCGGTCCGAAGGGATCGGCGACGAACCGCTCCGCCGTCAGGTCCGGACGCCCGAAGTAGCCCCGGGCCAACCCCGCACCCGCGATGTACAGCTCCCCGGTGACCCCTGCCGGAACCGGCTGAAGATTGCCGTCCAGGACGTAGGTCTGCGTGTTGTGCAGCGGGCGGCCGATCGACGGTGCTCCCGTGACGGGGGCGTCCGTGGACCAGACAGTGGCGTACACCGTCGCCTCGGTCGGGCCGTAGATGTTGTAGACGCGGCCGGCCCGGAGTTCGTCCCTGACCTCGGTGGCGGCCTGCGCTGTCAGGGCCTCGCCGCAGAACACCACGGTGTCCGCCGTGGCGCGCACGTCGCCCTGGGACACGATCCGGCCCAGCGCGGACGGAACTCCACTCACCAGGACCGGCGAACGGTCGTCGGCGTCCCGGTCGCCGAGGGCCAGCAGATCACGAAGCACCTCGATGCGACCGCCGGTCAGCAACGGTCCGAACATCTCGAACACGGAGACGTCGAAGTTGAGTGACGTGCTGAACAGGACATGGGCCAGGCGCCGTTCACCGAACTCGTCACGCGCCCAGGCGACCAGGTTGGCCACATTGGCGTGGGTGACGACGACGCCCTTGGGGCGACCGGTGGACCCCGAGGTGTAGATGATGTACGCCGGGTGCGGCGGTTGCAGCACACCGATCCGGTCACGGTCGGTCGGATCGGTGGCCGGCCGGCTCTCGATGGCGGCGACCACCTCGGGAGAGTCCAGGACCAGGCGCGGAATCCGGGAGCCGTCCGGGAGCATCCGCTCGGTCTCCTCGACGGTGAGGACGAGCGCCGGATCGGCATCCTGCAGCATGTAGGCGATCCGGTCCGCCGGGTACGCGGGGTCGACGGGCATATAGGCGGCCCCCGCCTTGAGCACGGCGAGCAGCGCCACCATGGTCTGCGCGGTACGCGGCAGAGCGAGAGCGACGAACTGTTCGGGGCCGACCCCGTGCGCGATCAGATGGTGGGCCAGGCGGTTGGCCCGCTCGTTCAACTCGCCGTAGCTCAGATCGGTGTCCGAGGCCAGGACCGCCGGGCGTCCCGGCGTCAGGGCGACCTGAGACTGGAAGAGCGCGGGAAGAGTCGCATCCGACAGCTCAGCCGCGGTGTCGTTCCACTTCCCCAGGATCTGCCGTTGCTCCGGCGCGGAAAGGATCTCGATGCGGCCGAGCGGCCGGTCAGGATCCGCGACCGCCGCTTCCACCACGCGCACCATCCGGGTCACGAGGGTTTCGACGCTCTCCTGGTCGAACAGGTCCGTGCTGTAGTGCAGCAGGCCGCCGATTCCGGCCGGACGGCTGTCGATCCCGTACTGCTCGGTGAAAGTGAAGCCCAGGTCGAAGCGGCTGAACTCGATCGGGACCGACTCCTGAGCCACTGTCAGACCGGGCAGGTTCAGCGCACTGCCGCCGGTGGCGTCCACGCCGAAGATGACCTGGAACAGGGGGTGGCGGGCCAGCGACCGCTGGGGGTTGATCGCCTCCACCAGTCGTTCGAACGGTACGTCCTGGTGGGAGTAGGCGGC